>NZ_JABZSJ010000082.1:0-7955 GCF_015262605.1 Prevotella aurantiaca
TAATATATTACACTGACAAACAATTAGTTAGATATTTACTGAATATCCCTAATTAGTTTGTTATACAATAGATATTGTTGTGAAAAATATTTACACCATTATTGCCCTTTTCTACCTATTGTAATAAGGTGTATAGGCGAAACGGAGCGGAAGCATAACCCCTTGAAATGAAAACTTGGAGGAATGTTGCAGGCTGGTGAATCATTGGAAATAGAAAAATATTTCATACTTTTGTAGGCGATATAAAAACAATCTGTGCCATGAAACAAAGCATTGCTTTTAACATGAATCCATTGGTGAAAGTAGCCGTTGCCTTGATCGTAGGTATGACACTTGGACAGTATTCCTTGAGTATGGTGCCCTTATGGGCTTGGTTTGCCTTTGCTGTCATGTGTCTATTGGTCGTATTTCTATGTGGAAAAAGACGAATTTTGAGCAGCTGGGCACTACTTTTCTCAGTGGCTTCGGTAGGAGGTTTGCTAATGACTGATACAGAACTGGAGATGCAGAAGTCGATTCCCACAGAACCATTATGCTACGATGCTGTACTATTGACAGAGCCTGTGAGGCACGGAAAGGTTGTAAAGGTAGACTTAGCAATACCTATGGCTAACGAAATCGTAAAGGTGAAGGCGTCGATATTGTGCGATACAGTCTCAGAAAACTACAAAAGACTGCATGTTGGCGATGGTATTACAGCCTTATCGCAGTTGGAAGAGCCCGTAAACTTCCGCGATTCAGAATTTGATTATGCTCGTTGGCTACGATTACATGGCTTTGATGGAGAAACATTTATTTACTATCGTAATTGGAAAAAGACTTCAGTAGATCTGTCATCCTTTGGCTATATAGATCGTACACTTATAGAGCTGAAGCGAATAAAGCAACAGTGGATGCAGACATACGGCCGTGTGGGACTCGATGGACAATCGGTTGCAGTTGCAACAGCCATGACTTTGGGCGATAAGCAGCTTATCTCAAAGGAGGTAAAAGATGATTATTCCATTTCAGGAGCAAGTCATGTGTTGGCACTTTCGGGTTTGCATCTTGGCATTATCTATGCTTTCTTTCTATTTGGATTCAACCTTTGCAAAGGTATTCCCTATCTAAATCTTTTTGTACGATACCATTTGAGCGAACTTTTCGTACTATTGCTAATATGGCTTTATGCACTATTGGTAGACTTTTCGCCCTCTGTGGTGCGTTCGGCTACGATGATTACAGTTTACAGCATAGTCGGATTGCTGAATAGAGACAAGTTTTCGCTGAATACTTTAGCCTTAACTGCTATCATTTTGTTAGTCGTACGTCCGCAGAATTTGTGGGATGTAGGTTTTCAAATGTCCTTTATTGCAGTACTTTTTATAATCCTTTTTGTTCCATTGCTTGATGGATTGTTTTCTCGAAAGCAGCTTCAACGTCATTGGTTGTTACGCTGGGTGTGGGGATTAGTAATGGCTTCAGTTGCCGCACAGTTGGGTACAGCCCCCTTAGTAGCCTTTTATTTTGGTCGGTTTAGCTGTTATTTCCTGCTCTCTAACTTCATAGTTGTCCCCTGTGCTATAGTTATTCTTTATGCGGCACTACTGCTTTTATTCTGCTTCTTTGCGCCACAAGTGCAGCTTTTAGTAGGGAAAGCATTGATGTTTGTAGTCGGTACAATGAATACAGCACTACATTGGGTAGCTAATTTAAAGGGTGCGAGCGTCGAAGAACTACATCCTAACGTCCTACAAGTGCTTCTTTCGTATGTATTTCTGTTTTGTTTGTGGTATTTATTTAGTTTTTTCAGCAATCGAACCAACTTGAAATAAATTTCCGTATCTTTGCAGTTACTTATGCAAAGGTACTTTATAAAATTCTCATACGATGGTGCAAACTACCACGGATGGCAAATTCAGCCCAACGGAATATCGGTTCAAGAAGTCTTAGAAAAGGCTTTGACAACGTTGTTACGTGTAAATACAGGTGTAATAGGGGCAGGACGAACAGATGCGGGAGTTCATGCGCATTCCATGATAGCCCATTTTGATGGGCAAGAGGGTATCAACTGCAAGCAGCTGGCGTACAAACTGAATCGCTTGTTGCCTCGTGATGTTGCAGTAACAGCTGTTTTTGCTGTTAATAACGACCTGCATGCACGTTTTTCAGCTATCTCTCGCACTTATCATTACTATGTACACCATGGTAGAAACCCATTTTTGAGAACCTATTCTTATGAGATGCCTTATGCCTTAGATTATGAACGTATGAACGAAGCAGCCAGTTATCTAATTGGAGAACGAGATTTTAAGTGTTTTTGCAAGGCAGGAGGAGACAATAAAACTACCATTTGTAATTTGACAGAAGCACGTTGGGAGCGTTGTAAAACGGAACTATCCATTTATAATAATGCAACCGAAGCAGAAGAATGGTGCTTCGTAATTACTGCCAATCGCTTCCTTCGTAACATGGTTCGTGCCGTTGTTGGAACGCTGATAGAGGTGGGAAGAGGACGTATTACACTTGAAGAGTTCCGTAAAATAGTAGATAATGGAACCCGTAGCGATGCAGGCGAAAGTATGCCGGGCAATGCTTTGTTTCTTTGGAACGTGAAATACCCTTTTGTTTAATGGCCTTGTTTTGTTACAAGAAAACATTTTTCGCCTTAAAACACTTCGCTGCTTATACTCCTTTTATTTCTATTTTATAATTTTTCCACCTTTAATATATAAGGTGAAAGGGTTGAAATTTGTGTGTTTCATAATATTGTTGTACTTTTGTAACCTATAAGATTAAATTAAAAGAAATAAAGATGAAAGCATTTGTATTCCCTGGACAGGGTTCACAGTTTGTAGGTATGGGCAAGGATCTGTACGATAACAACCCTTTAGCAAAAGAACTTTTCGATAAAGCTGATGAAATTCTTGGCTTTAGAATTACTGATATTATGTTCGCAGGAACAGACGAACAGTTAAAACAAACCAACGTAACACAACCAGCAGTTTTCCTCCATAGTGTTATCTCAGCACTTTGCTTGGGTGACGATTTTAAGCCTGAAATGGTGGCAGGACACTCTCTTGGCGAGTTCTCAGCATTGGTTGCGGCAGGTGCTTTGTCTTTTGAAGATGGCTTGAAGCTTGTTGCTTTGCGTGCAAACAGCATGCAAAAGGCTTGCGAATTAAACCCAGGTACAATGGCAGCCATTATCGGTTTGGCTGACGAAAAGGTTGTAGAGGTTTGCGAACAAGTTACAAACGCAGGCAAACTCGTAGTTGCTGCTAACTTTAACTGTCCTGGTCAGTTGGTAATATCAGGCTCAAAGGAAGGTATTGATGAGGCTTGTGAGTTGTTAAAGGCTGCTGGCGCTAAGCGTGCATTGCCTTTAAAGGTGGGCGGAGCGTTCCATTCACCTTTCATGCAGGCTGCTAAAGATGAACTACAAGCTGGTATTGAGGCTACAAATATCGTTGCACCAAAGTGCGCTGTATATCAAAATGTAGATGCAAAGCCACATACTGATGCTGCAGAAATAAAGGAAAACCTTATCGCACAGCTTACATCAAGCGTTCGTTGGACCGAAAGTGTGCAGCATATGATTGCAGATGGTGCAACTGAGTTTATTGAATGTGGTCCTGGAAAGGCACTTCAAGGCATGATAAGCAAGATAAATAAGGATGTGAATGCCCACGGAGTGGAATAATAAAATACAGCAACTATTATAAATTATAGTGCTGTTTCCACCTCAATAATTTTCATGTAGGGACACAAGCCCCTGTATTTCCGATTGCTTGGTTCATAGAAAACCAAGTTAAAACCCCAAGGGGGGCGTAAGGAAATGCTGGGAATTGTGTCCTTTTTGTTATATTAGATTTAAGCTAAAACTTATGAAATTAGTTATTTACCAAGTGTTTACACGCACCTTTGGCAATAAGAATAGCAAACTAAAGCCAAATGGTACACTTGCAGAAAATGGTGTTGGAAAGATGAACGACTTTGATGTTGCGACCTTGCAGCAGATAAAAACGCTCGGTGTAAATACTATTTGGTACACTGGTGTTATTCGTCATGCCACTTGTACGGACTACTCTGATTATGGTATTCCATGCCAAACACCGCGCATAGTAAAGGGTAAAGCAGGCTCTCCATACGCCATAACCGACTATTACGATATTGATCCCGATATTGCTGATAATGTTTCGGAACGCATGAACGAGTTTGAAGATTTGGTAAAACGCACACATAAGGAAGGCTTAAAGGTGATTATAGATTTTGTTCCTAATCATGTAGCACGTGAATACAAGAGTATTTGCAAGCCAAAAGGAATGAAAGATTTAGGCGAAACTGATGATACGAGCAAGCATTTTGATGCGAATAACAACTTCTATTATTGCCCAAACGAAGCTTTAGATACTTCAGCAATCCCGCTTCCCGATGGTATTGAGGCTAATGTTACAAATGTAATGGCGGTTGAATATACTGAAACTGTGGCGCGATGCACGGGCAATGATAGATTCGATTCACACCCACAAGTCAACGATTGGTATGAAACCATTAAGCTAAACTATGGTGTTGATTATTGCAATTGGGGTGGACGTAGCACGCATTTCTCTCCAATACCCAATACTTGGCACAAGATGACTGACATATTGCTATTCTGGGCGGCTAAAGGTATTGATGGTTTTCGCTGCGATATGGCAGAAATGGTGCCCCACGAGTTTTGGCAGTATGCCACCGAAAAGGTAAAAGCGCAGTATCCCCACATCGTTTTCATTGGCGAAGTGTACGACCCTAATCAGTATAGAACGTATGTTGCAGCAGGTTTCGACTATCTATACGACAAGGTGGGCATGTACGATTGCTTGCGCGATGTGATGTGTGGGCACCGTTCGGCAAGTAATATTTCGCAGCAATGGCAGGCTACTGATGATATCCGTGAGCATATCCTCTACTTCCTTGAGAACCACGACGAGCAGCGAATAGCGTCCGATTTCTTTTGCGGAAACATGCAAAAGGGAATCCCTGCACTTATTGTTTCAGCCTTATTTCAGCGAAATCCAGTGATGATATATGCAGGACAGGAGTTCGGAGAGCGAGGAATGGATTGCGAAGGCTTCTCTAGAATAGATGGACGTTCCACTATTTTCGATTATTGGAGTGTAGATGCCATTCGGAAGGGGTTCTTTGAACGCAATGAATTGACTGCTGAACAATTGCAATTAGAAAAGGAATACCGCTCAATATTGAATATTTGCAATAGCGAAAAAGCAGTAAGCGAGGGCAAAACATTCGATCTTATGTATGCTAACGAGGCCAATGAAGGTTTCGACAGTTATAAAATATTCGCATTTCTACGTAGTGATGGCAATACAACTTTACTTGTTGTAGTTAATTTCAGTGAAGCAGAGACTCACGTTAGCGTGAATATTCCTGCTCATGCGTTTGACTATATGGGCCTAAAAGAGGGCGAGATAGATATGGTTGATTTGCTATCAGGCGAACAAAAGCCTGCTATGTTAAGACAAGAAAGTTCTATAGAGATGGAAGTTGCAGGACTTAGCGGAAGAATTTATAAGTTTTAAACTATGGAAATAGACGACTATGCGTTCAACGCACACAACAAAGAAGAATTTCCTCCTGCGCATACAGCGGAGCATCTTCTTAACCAACTCATGGTTAGAATGTTTGGAACAGAGCGCAGTAAGAATGCGCACATAGAGCGAAAGAAGAGTAAAATGACTTTCGTACTTTCGAAAAAACCTTCTCGAAAAGACGAGAAAGCAATAGAAGACGAAATGAATAGGCTCATCGAAGCAGACCTTCCAGTAACATTTAAACTTGTGGAACGTACTGAATTGCCCGAAGGAGTAACGCTCGAACGTTTGCCTGAAGATGCATCGGAGAAGATAAGACTCGTTCGAATAGGCGATTACGATGTGTGTCCGTGTATTGGCAAGCACGTACGTTCTACGTTACAGATAGGTAAGTTTGAACTTTTGGGTACGAATTGGGACGAGCATAGTCGTTCGTTTCGTGTGCGATTTAAAGTCAAACCATAGTATTTTGTGATTGCAAACAATACGAAAAGGTAAAGCGCAAACATGGAATTTAAGCAAGTTATGCTTTGTTTTGCGTATGTGTTTTTACTCTTTAGTATAACTAATAGCCTATGATAAACAAAGATAGTATAGAATCTGCATATTGTTTTCTACATCAGAAGTATCGTGTTTACGAGTTTTCTAACAGTGAAACGCAGCGAGATGATATTGAATTTGCCATAGCATCGTATGTAAACGATATGAATAAAGAACTTTATGCCCAACTTGCTAAAGGCCGTAAAGAGTTTCTTTGTAATCATACAACCTTTACATCAGATATGCAAGAGGCCATTAACGAATTAGAATTAAGATTATAATTATGGATTTCGACAAAGTACAAGACGACACGAGAAGAGCAGAACTCATAAGAATTATAGAGCATTCGGTAGAGCGATTATCGTTAGCTGAGCTTGAAGCGCTTTACTATGACTTGGTGTCGAAAGACTATATACGATGAAAAAACGTGGATAAAACGAATAGAGAGATACTCAATCTTGCCATACCTTCCATTGTTAGCAACATCACCGTGCCGCTTTTGGGTTTGGTTGATTTAACGATTGTAGGGCATATAGGCAACGAAAACCACATAGGAGCCATAGCCATAGGTTCTATGATATTCAATATAATGTATTGGATATTAGGTTTTTTGCGCATGGGAATGAGCGGAATGACTTCTCAAGCATATGGTAGAGAATCATGGGACGATGCCCTTCGTGTGTTGTTGCGTGCCTTAACAATAGGTGTCGGTATGGGTTTGACTTTCATTATTTGCCAATCTGTAATAGAGTGGGGCATGCTTCGTGCTATGAATACTCCCGAAAGTTCTTTACCATTGGTGCGTGATTACTTTCGTATAGCTATTTGGGGAGCACCCGCTATGCTCGGTTTATATGGACTGACGGGGTGGTTTATTGGTATGCAGAATACGAAAATACCCATGCTGATAGCCATCGTACAGAATGTTGTTAATATACTCGCTTCGTTGTTGTTTGTTTTTGCCTTTGGCTGGGAGATTGAAGGAGTTGCTACAGGTACGCTTATTGCACAATGGAGTGGATTCTTTATGGCGCTGTTTTTTGTACGGAGCGGACTTAAGAATAATACTTTTTATGCGTCGGAAAGTACTATTCATCTTTCTTTATCGCTTTTTAAGTCTACACTTACTCACGTTGAGGCTTGGCAACGCTTCTTCGTTGTGAATCGTGATATATTCCTTCGTACGCTTTGTTTAGTGGCTGTTAACCTCTTTTTCACAAGTGCAGGTGGTAAGCAAGGGGCACTAATGTTGTCGGTCAATACGTTATTGATGACGATGTTTACCCTCTTTTCCTATTTTATGGATGGATTTGCTTATGCTGGCGAGGCTTTGAGTGGTAAACTATATGGTGCGAATGATAAGGTTGGTTTCCTAAAAATGGTGCGCAGTTTATTTATTTTTGGTGGCATTATGGTTGTTTTATTCACGTCTGTTTATATTTTTAGTGGTATCAACTTCCTTCGTTTACTTACCGATGCGGAAGATGTTGTCCAAGCATCGACGCCTTATTTGATTTGGGTTTACTTCATTCCGCTTGCTGGTGTAGCTGCTTTTATTTACGATGGTATATTTATCGGTATGACAGAAACAAAGGGAATGCTTATTCCTTCTGCCATAGCGATGGCATGTTTCTTTGCTTTCTACTATGTTGCAGAATCATCGTTGGGCAATAATGCCTTGTGGATAGCTTTTCTTTTATTCCTCTCTTTTCGTGGCATTCTTCAGTTCTTTTGGGCAAAAAAGAGTGTTTTCAATCGCTTTTAATTTCCTCAACGAATAGCTTAGCTAGTCCTCCCTTAAAAACCTAATATTCCTCTGATTCATAGTATATTATCCTGTAA
>NZ_JABZSJ010000025.1:0-35080 GCF_015262605.1 Prevotella aurantiaca
TAATGATTATTAGATAGTTACAAGGATTTTAAGCACATTTTTGTCATATAGGCCTGTAATAAACATTTATTCTCTGTAAAATCTCAATTTCATAGCTATATTTTTAACCCCCATCAATCATTTTAGCATCTATAGATATTCATTTTATTGTTGAGCCGACAGATAGGCGTATTGAGAAGAAGTAGCATATTAAAGCAAGTTAGAAAGGCAATTAACCAGACAAAATGAAGACGAAAGACGACCGGGAGAAACCATATAAACAAGGTATGGTAATGTTATAGTATAATGTCTTTGAGTGGATTAAGTTGTGAAAGGGTAGATAGGCACAAGTTATATTACTTGGCTACTGATGCTCATATATTAGATTATTGCCACTTAATAGCTGGTAATGGTATTTAGAAAAGCAAAAGCGAGCAATTTGCAATGGTGCAAATTGCTCGCTTTTATGTTTATTGTAGTGTTCAATTACTTCTTCTTATCAGCCTCAATCACATCAAGTGCCTTCTGAACAATGTCGTTCTGTTCGTTCCATATTCGGAAATATTCGTTCATATCCCATAGGTCTCGTGCTACGAGAGACTTTAGTTGATGGCGCATATAAGCCAAAGTCTGATTGAGTTCGTTAGTATCTTTTGGTTCAATCTTTTGTTTCTTAGCCTCTGCAATAATTTGATTGGTAAGACTAACAGGCAATTCGTAGTTTGCTACGAAGGCCTCGAATGTCTTGTAATTCTTCTTTAATGCCTTGCGGTTGTTGTCCACATACTTCAAGAAAGCGTCCATAATAAGATTCTTTGCCATAAGTTTGCGGTGGAAAGATGTAAACTTTGTTGTATCCAACGGCACAAAATAGTCGGGCATAACGCCACCCCCGCCATATACAGGGCGATGTTTACGAACTGTATAGAACTTCAGAGAGTCAGCAAAATGAATACTATCAGGGTTGGTTAGCTCCCCGTGCTTCAGTCGATTTTCCAAGTCCATGTCGTAATCACCCTTGTCTCCTTTCTTGTAAGGCTTCTGAATGCAACGTCCACTTGGTATATAATAATGAGCAACGGTTAGTCTTATCATACTTCCATCGGGCAGTTCGAATGGTCGTTGAACCAATCCTTTACCGAAAGTACGGCGCCCAATTACAGCACCACGGTCGTTATCCATAATCGCTCCAGAAACAATTTCTGCAGCAGAAGCACTCAATTCGTTTACCAAAACATAGACAGGAATGTCCTTTAGGCGTCCGTTGCCTCTTGCTTTGAAGTCCTGCCTAGGTACACGACGGCCCTCTGTGTATACTATCATGTCGTTATCTTGAAGGAATTCATTTGCTATTCGTACCGCAGCTTCGAGGAAACCGCCACCATTGTCCTGCAAATCAAGTATCAAACGCTGCATACCTTGCTGCTTTAGCTTATCAATGGCTTGCATAAACTCCTCGTGCGTCTTTATACCGAAGCTCTCTAAGCGTACGTAACCTATACCAGGACGAATTATATAAGCTGCATTGATCGTGTGGACAGGTATTTTAGCACGTGTAACAACGAAATTTAGCATTCCTTTTACACCACGGCGAATAATGCCCAACTTTACTTTTGTTCCTTTCACACCACGCAAACGTTTCATAATATCGATGCGATTCATCTTTACACCCGCTATCAGTGTGTCGTCTACCATAACGATACGGTCGCCAGGAGCGATGCCCACCTTCTCAGAAGGACCATTAATAATTGTCTGAACTACCACCAAAGTGTCGTCAATGATATTGAATTGAACACCAATACCTTCAAAATCACCTTGCAAAGGCTCGTTCATAGCCTTTGTTTCCTTTGCATCTGTATAGGTAGAGTGGGGGTCTAAGTTTTTCAGCATGCCACGAATTGCATCTTCTACCACCTTTTGCTCGTCAACATCGTCTACATAAAAGTTGGAAATAGCTATCTCCGCCATTTGCATCTTTCGCATGGGAGAGTCGCTACCAAAGTTTAAGTTCACTTGCGCAGTAGCAAAAGTGCTGAACAGCAAAAGTATTATTGATATCAGAAAAATTTTCTTCATAATCTTCAGTTCTTATTTAAAGTAGAGCTGTAAGCCTACTTTGGGTTTGTTATTATCTAATTAAGTAAAACTTAATCCATCGGAACATCATTTGAAAGGTCTTCCTCTATCACTAAGTTATCAATGATAAAGTTTTGTCGCTCCATTGTATTTTTGCCCATATAATATTCCAATAAGTTTTTCACCTGGTCGTTTTTGTGAAGGGTAACCTGCTCTAACCGCATGTCAGGGCCGATGAAATGGGCGAATTCATCGGGAGAAATCTCTCCTAAACCTTTAAAACGAGTGATCTCAGGGTCGGGTCCGAGCGCCTCAATTGCATTGATTCTCTCTTCCTCGGTATAGCAATAAATTGTGATAAGGTCGTTCTTCTTCTCACCTTTCAAACGTTTTGCGTCCTGTTCTTCTATGATTTGCTTGTTCTTTATCTTTGTTCTTTTGTTACGTACACGAAACAATGGTGTTTGCAAAACGTAGACATGACCTTTCTTTATCAACTCTGGGAAGAACTGAAGGAAGAATGTTATGATGAGCAAGCGTATGTGCATACCATCAACATCGGCGTCGGTAGCAACAATTACCTTATTATATCGAAGTGTATCTAAGCCATCTTCAATGTCAAGAGCAGCTTGCAATAAGTTGAATTCTTCGTTTTCGTACACCACTTTCTTAGTTAGTCCAAAGCAGTTGAGAGGTTTTCCGCGCAACGAAAATACAGCTTGCGTATTTACATCTCGGCTTTTTGTAATGCTACCGCTGGCAGAATCGCCCTCAGTAATGAAGATAGAACTTTCTTCTTTTTGCTCATTCTTAACGTCGCTGAAGTGCACACGGCAATCACGAAGCTTTCTATTGTGAAGGTTTGCTTTCTTTGCGCGTTCGCGTGCAAGCTTTGTTACACCAGCCATGGCCTTACGTTCGCGTTCAGTTTCCTTTATTTTATTTTCCAATATGTCGGTAAAGTCTTCTTTATGAATATGCATAAAGTTATCGACATTGGTCTTTATGAAATCTCCAACAAACTTATTGATGGTGTCTCCATCAGGTGCCATTACTGTAGAACCAAGCTTTATCTTTGTCTGAGACTCGAAAACGGGTTCCTCAACATTGATAGCAATGGCCGCAACTATACCATTTCTAATGTCGCCATACTCATATTTGCCGAAGAATTCCTTGATAGTCTTTGCTATATGTTCCTTAAATGCACTTTGATGTGTACCTCCTTGTGTTGTGTGTTGGCCGTTAACAAACGAGTAATATTCCTCTCCATATTGGTTTGTATGGGTAAAGGCTATTTCAATATCGTCGCCTTTCATATGTACAATAGGATAAAGCGGGTCGCCAGTCATGTTATCTGAAAGCAAATCCTTAAGTCCATGGCGGCTTACAATGCGATGTCCATTGTACATAATGGTAAGCCCTGTGTTCAGATAAGTGTAGTTTCGCAACATGGTAACGACAATATCGTCTTGGAAACAGTAGTTTTTAAAGAGAGTGTTATCTGGCTCAAAATAGATATAAGTGCCCTGCTCATCGTTAGATTTTGTGGTTTTATCGGTCTTTTTAATACCTTTTTCGAATGTAAGCGAGCGTACCTTACCTTCTCGAAAGCTCTTTACCTCAAACTTAGAGCTGAGCGCATTTACTGCTTTTATACCAACGCCGTTCAGACCAACACTCTTTTTAAATGCCTTTGAGTCGTATTTACCACCTGTATTCAATACGGATACCGCTTCAACAAGCTTTCCTTGAGGAATGCCACGCCCATAATCGCGAACCGAAACCCGAAGATTGTCTTCTATTTCAATCTCTATGCGCGTACCTTCATTCATTTTAAACTCATCAATAGAATTGTCGAGAACTTCTTTCAGTAGCACATAGATACCATCTTCAGGTAGTTTTCCATCGCCCAATCGTCCAATATACATACCAGGGCGAGTACGTACATGTTCCATATCCGAAAGATGTCGGATGTTATCGTCGGTGTATGCTACTGATTTCTTACTTTCTTCGGCCATATTTTCGTTTAAACGATATTTCTATATTATTCTTTTCTGAATCCTATTTCTTGTTTTATAAAATATAGTTTCTTCTTTTATAAGTTCTTTCTATAGCAACGACGGCGTTTGTGATTAACACTATCGAACATCTCCCATTGGCTTTGTACTCTGTTATTGGTCTCCATTTCTACTTGAGTTTCGCCCCATTTAATTCCATATTTAATGTAACGTGGGATTAAATCGTAGAACAATAGTGCATTTGCACCCTTTGAACGATATTCAGGAAGGAAGCCTAAGAGTAGCAAGTCTACTCCTTCTGTCTTCATAAACTTTATCACTTTCAATAAATGCCACCAACCAAAGGGGAACAAACGTCCTTTTTTACACTTTTGTAAAGCACGGCTTAATGAAGGAATAGTAATACCCATTCCAGCAATTTGATTATTTTTGTTACCGTCTTCAATTACTGTAATGAAGTCTAAGTTGGCATATGGGAAGTACTGATCTATGTATTGGTCGATTTGTCGTTCGGTAAGTTCAGAGAAACCATATAGATCTTTGTATGTATTATTGATAAGTTCGAAGATCTTTCTACCATAACCACCTTCAAAAATTTCCTTTTTTGTGAGCTTTTTGATATGTAGGTTGTATCTTTTTTGGATCATTTCAGAGAGCTTTACAAGCTTTTCGGGAATAGAGTCGGGCACGCTTATCTTGTATTCAACGTAGTCTATGTCTTTTTCCCAACCTCCGATTGCCTCCACGTGCTTTGGGTAATAGTCGTAGTTATAGTTTGTTGCTATGGTACCCAACTGATCGAAGCCCATTATTAGCATTCCTTCAGCATCCATATCGGTAAAACCTAATGGTCCTGCAATGGTTTCCATACCTTTCGAACGTCCGTAATCGCCCACTGCATTGAGCAGTTCTTTAGAAACGTCAATATCGTCAATGAAGTCTATCCAGCCAAAGCGAACGTCTTTTCGTTCCCATTTTTGATTGGCTTTGTGGTTGATAATAGCTGCTACACGACCAACAATCTTGTTATCTTTAAGGGCTATGAAATATTCAGCCTCGCAAAATTCAAAAGCAGGATTCTTATCTTTAGAGAGCGTGTTCCATTCGTCTGTATAAAGGTTTGGTACTGCATAGGGATTCCCAGCATAAAGGTCGTAATAAAATTCTATAAAAGATTTTAGGTCTTCTTTGTTCGCTACCTTCTTAATTTGTATTGATGACATAATCTAAAATTTCTATCTTACGTTACTTTTCAACTTACAAAGGTACTTATTTTAAGCAATATCGCCAAATTTAAGTCTCTTTTTTGGTGATTATTAATATATGTCTTTTGTCGTCATGCGTAGTGGCAAAAATATAGTTTTCGCCTCCGTCGCGTAGTTTAAGTCGTTTCTTTAGCTCATCAACGCGCATCGGAAAGTTTCTAACAGCGACATTTGCTTGCGTTATATCTGCTAAAGCATGGCGTAATTCTTTCTTATTCAGTGTGCAGGTATGTAAGATTTTGAATTTTCTACCAGGGAAGTCGGAAAGCAAATTAGGCGAAACAAATAAATGGGAGTTGTGTGCTAATGCTGATACATTATATGTTTGGCTTACCTGAGCAAAGCATCCTGCTTTCATTATCGAAGCGTTCGGCTCGTAAAGATAGGGTGGAAGAGCGACATCTTTGCCAAGAATGTTCTGTTGGAGTAATCCTTCTTTTTCGCTGTGAATATCTTCTTCGTAACTAAAAATATCGTTATCGTTTACGCAAAATACCTTAATCGTATTGGTTTTGTTATCTATCTCCGTCTTATTCCTATTGGTAAGTACCAGTAAAAGCTCCTTACATTCGTTGCTAACCGATATAATGTGAACTTCCGTAACATATTTTAGTTGTGTTACCGCACTATGCCAATCTAACATCGGAGAAAGTTTCAGCACTACAAAGTGGCTTTTTTCTACCATTTCATCGCATAATTCTAATACATTGGGCACGCAATCTGCTATTGAAACAACCTTGCCTCCATTGCTGTTGCGACGTGCTGGGTCTAAGAAAAGGATAGAAACATATTCTAATTCATGTAAAATTTCGATGGCATCGCTATTTTTTGTGCTGATATTATTTAAACCTAAGCTCTTGAAATTCTGTGTTGCAATACTACAAAGTTGCTCGTTTCTTTCTACGTAAAGTGCTTTCTTAAAAGGTTTCGACATATATGCGAAGTCTACACCAAAGCCTCCAGTAAGATCTGTAAGTATAGTCTCGCTATCATTTGGAAGTTCTTTCAGCAGACGGTTTGCTAATTTCTGTTTATATAAAGCAGTTTGTTCGCTTGAACACTGCTCCATATTGAGGTGAGGCGGATATACAATACCCTCATTACTTGCCCATGCAGGCAGCTTGGTTCGTGCTAATTGTCGTCCTCTAATTTGGTCAAGCACATAAGGTAAATCCACCTTTGGAAAACGTTTTCCTAAGAGTGCAAGCATCTTAACATCGTCGTTAGCATACTGACGGATAAATTCTGAAGTCTCCAAGTGCTATATATAATAATGTGGGAAAATTTATTTTACTACCTTTAAATTGGCTTTTGCCCAAGCACGAGAACATAAATTAAAGTGCCACCACTCTGTTCTTAGCGGTTGAAAACCAGCTTCCTTCATCACACGGCGCAGCAATTGTCGGTTCGCCAGACTTTCTTTTGTAAGTATTCCTTTTGCTAATAGCTGCTGTTCTTTATCAATATGACTCTCGTAACCTAAGTGATCCACCTTTACACCCATTGGAATGGTATCTATTCGGCACGGTGTTGAACCCTCTCGCCATTGCTTTTCGTTCCACAAAGCTTTGCAAATGCTTATATCTACAGCCATTCCGTAGTTGTGCATGCCCCCTCCGTTGGCGGGATTTGATACGTAAAAGCTGTGATTGGTATGCTTTACAGCGTCCCACATCGTTTGTTGTACGCTCATTGGACGTGTTGCGTCGAAGATGATGAGGCTTAAATCGGGGCGAAGGCGTTTCAGTTCGGTTTGTGCTTTCTTTAAAGCTGCAGCACATTGAGGTAATGCATAGGCTTCGCGAAGATTGGTATAAAGCAACTTGCGACAGAAGTTGTCTGTCCGAGCGTACATCAAAGCTACCTTAATAGTAGGATCTACGCTTTTTATATCAACTAGTCCTTGCTGCTCCATGTATTGCGCTGTTGTCGACTTTTGGATTTGCTTGCTGGTTACTTGCACTGTTTTTTTGTTGTTATTATCTTGCAAATTCAATATTGCAAAGCTCGAAACAGCAAGCCAAAGTGCTAAAAATAACGTTCCTTTCTTCATTGTTGTACATTTGTTTATTACACAAAGTTACAACAATATCCTGTTATAAGCGAACTTCTTCTATAGAAAAATGTAGTTGCTTATAAGTATGCTATTGCCCGTAAATACTTATCTGCAGAAATAAGAGCACGGGTTTTTGTAATTCGGATAATATGAATAGAAAGTTGTTTGTAATTTTCTTAAATTTGACTATAAAACTTTAATAAAGATTGTTGAGGCTTATTTTTATTGTTACAGAGAAGAAACTTTGGAGTAAAAGTCGTAATTTTGTTTCCAGATATCTATTATTGAAATTATTACATAGACCAAGAATCTGTAGAAGTATAACCAATTGAATCAATCATTAAATGGTAAATTTAACATTTGTACAAAGGGGTTCTCTTTGTAACAAAGCTTTCCCGATTACTTATGTAAAGCGTAAAGAGGCTTTTCCTTTTCCTCTTTATTATCTTAACATCGGTGAATTGGTAAAAGACCGCAACCGCATTTATCGTGCAGCGGTGGATAAAAAGCTTGGAATTGCCCGTCTTAAGCAACCGCCACTTATGGCAAATAAGAGTCTTTATAGGATGGATATGAAGTGTTTTACAGAAACAATGACCTACTTTAATGCTTCCTTTTCACAAGAGATTACTAGAACTCAAAGAGTAGTCTGTAACATAACGGAATATCAGACGAAGCCAATGCCAAAATCCTTAGGGCTCTCTCACTTCATGTATCTTATAGCCGTTGATATCGGTTTTGGTAAGATAACTAAACCTGATCCCACCTTTCTCCCTAAAGAAGTTAGTCTTAAACATCACAATCGAATCCCTTTCAGGGTAATGAAAAGTACATTTGAACAGCGTCAAGAGTAAAACCAAAACTATTTTACTGTCCCATTGAACAAGTTCTCCTCCCATTATTGTGATTAAACTATGACACTTATAAGATATGCTAAATAATTTTAGACACCTCAATCTACAGGCATTGCCTGATAAAGAAAGTAAGAAATAAATAACAATCATGAATAAATACCAAGATTTTACATACGACTTAGTGCCTCCAACTTGGCCCGTCTGTTTTATAAAAAGCTGCCCGATGGCAGAAGATTGCATCCGTCATTTGGCTGGAACAGTATTGTCTGACGATGTTGCTTTTGGAGCAGCAGTTTACCCTACAGCACTGAAGAATGGCAAATGCTGTAAGTTTAAACAAATCAGAGTTATCCATGCAGCCTGGGGTTTTGATACTATCTTTAATCAAGTGAAGCGAAAAGATAGTGCATCTCTGCGCAATTCTATTAAAGAATACCTTGGCGGACACGGCACTTATTATCGTTACCACAATGGAAAACTTCTCCTTACGCCAGAACAACAGGAATGGATTGTCTCCCTTTTCCTTTCCTATGGCTATACAGAGAACCTCAAATTTGATAATTACAAAGACATTTACGATTTCTCATAGATGCTTTATTACCACACTACCATGGCTTGGTAGTCTCCGTACCATGTGTTGGTAGCAATGCTACCAGGCCTTGGTACAGTTATGTTTTCAATATAGTGAATATATTGTTGCTTATCAATTTAAAATAAAAAACCAATATAATATGCCTAAATCATACCTCTTAGAACTAATAAGACAAGTGTTAAGTGAGAAAGATAGCCCTGTGAGTGCGTTGCTTCTTTCTTGTAAACGAATAGCCACAATACGTGCAGATGTAGAAAACCTATGGTGGATTGAGTACGAATTACATGATGGTGATGTTTTGAAAGATATCGCAAACCAATTCATGTGGAGCTTTGATAAGAAGAAATTTGATGAGTTAGAAACTTTATACACAAAGATATGGACTGACGAAAGGCAAATAAATCAGTACGAAGTGAGTAATGGTAAGCTTATCATCAAAGATAATACACTGGCTTTTTCAGTAGGTGGGATAGAATCTCGGAAGCATTCGTTGGCTATAAAAATTGCATCTTTATCTAAAGCAAGCGACGATAAAATACCCGAAACCAACCATACAGAAAACAATGATGCGCAGGTTCGAAACGTTCTGAACAACAGCATTGAAGAGATAGATTGTATTTTGAATAGAATTAAAACCCGAGCAATAGATTACCTTATCGCTAATGAGGTAGAATTGATGAGAGGCAACAGTCTCTCAAGATACTATGAATCTAATAAGAAGTTCGTAATTTCTACCCTTTCTTCTATTGACGAACAATTTAAAGAAGAGCTAAATAATATAGACGTACACCTTTATTCTGGCTCGGCAAATAATTTATCTGAAGCCCTATGGAATATAAGAAAGGTGTTGTGTCATTATGCTAATGTTGTTTGTCCAATATCAGATGAGACCATTGATGCAGATGGAAGGAAACGGAAAGCAAAGTCTAGCGTCTGCTTAAACCATATTATATCAGCCCTATACCAAAAGGTTGACAAGCAAATATCAATAGAATTGCTTGACATTGGAGTTACGGAACTGTGGAATAAGGTAGAGAAACTAAATGCTTTAGGAATCAAAGGAGTGCGCACTAAGGTAACAGAAGATGAAGCATTTCAATGTGTTTCTCAGTTATATGTACTGCTGGGACAAATGATAAGAATATTTAATTAAAGTATCATGCAATAGTAGAGATCAATTAGAACAGCTATATTTACATTGTAAATAAGGTGATGAGGGTGTGTCAAAGTTTTTACTTTTGGCATACCCTCATACCCTTTAAATACAGTCTTCACCACCTTTAAGAAGTTCTTCTTGTTGGTAATTGTAAAACTTTATGCCTAAAATTTTAGCTATTATTACCAATCCATTCTATTAAAACCATTTATTTGTCAAACTAAATAGTACTTTTTAAAACAGAAATAATAGAGATATAAATGTTGCTTGAAACTATAGTTATCTTTTTGTATAGCTTATCTTTCAGTGCATAACAAAATCTGTCTAAGTGAGGTTTTTCTATCAGAATGACATTATTTGACTTGTCCTTGCACGATTTAAAAAAATTATTTTATATCTTTGCAGTGGTTTTTTCGGACAGAAACAAACTCTATTTAATTTTTATGGCGTAATTAAAAAATCATAAAATATGAAGTATGCTTTAATAACAGGCGCATCACGAGGTATTGGACGTGCCGTAGCCTTGCTTTTAGCAGAACAATATTCAATAATAATCAATTACCATTCTAATTCACAAGCAGCACAAGATGTAAAGCAAGAGATAGAGACCAATGGTGGTCATGCGGAGCTTTTACCCTTTGATGTATCTGATCCAAAGGCAATAGAAGGAGCTGTTGATGCATGGGAAGCAGCTCATCCAAATGAATTTATTTCCGTTTTAGTAAACAATGCAGGTATTCGTCGTGACAACGTTATGTTTATGATGTCAAACGAAGACTGGCATGGAGTGCTTGATACGAATATGAATGGCTTCTTCTACCTCACACGACGACTTCTGAAACACATGATGCCTCGTAAGCATGGTGGTCGAATTGTTAATATGACGTCATTGTCTGGATTAAAAGGTATGCCTGGACAAGTTAATTATAGTGCGGCAAAGGCAGCTCTGATAGGTGCGACAAAAGCATTGGCACAGGAAGTTGCACCTCGCAATATTACTGTAAATGCTGTTGCTCCAGGCTTTATTCAAACGGATATGACAAAAGAATTGCCAGAGGAAGAGTTGAAGAAGCTTGTACCCGTAGGCCGTTTTGGTAAGCCAGAGGAGGTCGCAGCTGTAGTAGCATTCTTAGTTTCTGATGCTGCAGCCTATGTTACGGGAGAAGTAATCAATGTGAATGGAGGATTATATACATAAATTGTGTTAGGTATATTTTAGTATTTTAGAAAAGTTCAGCTGTTCCATTATTTTGTTATATGAACAAAAAATAAGAGGAAAAGCTATTACAAATAAAAATGGAAAGAAGAGTAGTTATAACCGGAATGGGAATTTGGTCTTGTCTTGGAACCGATCTTGAGACAGTAAAGCAATCATTGTATGAAGGAAAATCAGGTATTGGTATTCAAGAAGAGCGCCTTGCTTATGGTTATCGTTCAGCTCTTACAGGTATTGTAGAAGACCCTGTCATAACAAAGAAAATGCTGGATCGTCATACACGTGCCTGTATGTCGGAGGAAGCAAGATATGCATATATGTCAAGTCTGCAGGCCTTTGCACAAGCAGGAATATCAGACGACTATCTCTGTAAGAATGAGGTAGGCTGTATCTTTGGTAATGATTCTTCGGCACAACCGGTTATAGAGGCTTCAAAGATAATGGACGAGAAGCACGATTCTGCTATGTTAGGCTATGGTCTTATCTTTCAATCGATGAACTCTACTGTGAATATGAACCTAAGCACCATATTCCATTTGCGTGGTGTTAACTTTACAGTCAGTTCAGCTTGTGCCAGCGGTAGCCATTCGATTGGTTTAGGTTTCATGATGATTAAACAAGGATTGCAGGATATGGTTCTATGTGGTGGGGCTCAAGAAACAAACCATTATTCTATGGCATCGTTTGATGCACTTGGTGCTTTCTCGGCTCGCATGGATGAACCAACAAAGGCAAGTCGACCATTTGATAAAGATCGTGATGGTTTGATACCGAGCGGTGGCGCTGCTTCATTAGTTTTGGAAGATTATGAGCACGCAAAGGCACGTGGAGCAAATATCTTAGCTGAAATTGTTGGTTATGGTTTCTCAAGTAATGGCGGTGGTATCAGTCAGCCATCTGATGAAGGTAGCGAGATAGCAATGAATCGTGCATTGAACGCTGCAGGCATGAAAGCTGATGATATAGACTATATTAATGCTCATGCCACAAGCACCCTTCAAGGTGATATGTATGAGGCAATAGCATTGAATCGTTTGTTCGAAGGAAAGCATGCTCTTATTTCATCAACAAAGAGTATGACGGGACATGAATGCTGGATGGCTGGTGCGTCAGAAGCAGTGTATAGTATTCTAATGATGCAACATGATTTTGTTGCACCAAATATCAATTTTGAGAATCCTGATGAACATTCAGAGAAATTGAATCTTGCAACGACTACTATTGACACAGATGTTAATATTGTGCTGAGCAACTCGTTTGGTTTCGGTGGAACAAACTCAGCGTTGATCATTAAGAAGTATAAGGAGTAAACCGCAGACATTGTAATCCTTAAATATTTAAGATATGAGAAAAGATTTCAAAGGATTTATAATTTTGGTAGTATTGCTCTTATGCAGTGTTGTTGCGAATGCACAGAGCGATGAAAGTTATGGTTGGGAACAGGCTCCACGTTATAGAGGTTTCATAGGAGAAGGCTTAGTAATAGGTACGGGAGATTATAGTCAGAACCGAAATTACATATATACCTCGCATGGTATGGAACTCTCACCAGGCTTCTTTTTAGGTGCTGGTGTCGAAGCTACTTACTGGTGGGGACTTGAAGAATGGAATTTTCCAGTCTTTGTAGATACAAGGATTGAATTCCATAAGTCTATGCGTAAGAACTTCTCACCCTACATAGCTGCAAAGGTCGGATATAGTTTAGGAAACATTGATGGTCTTTATATCGCTCCACAAGTAGGTTGTCATTTTTATTTTGGACATAGTAAAGTTGGAATCAGTACTGCTCTCGGCTATTCTTATCAAGGTTATCGTTCAGATTTTGGAGGAATTATCGGCAGTTCTTACAACTTTGGAGGTGTGGAGTTTTCAGTTGGAGTAGACATTTAAATCGTCATTAATTCATTATTAACTTAAAAATATGCTATTATGAAAAGAATCTTATTGATGCTATCGTTTGTAATGTGTTGCGTGGTAAGTCTGTTTGCCAAAGCTGACGTAACATTGAAAAGTGGTTCACTTTCTAATCTCAAGACCTCAAAAGCAAAAGTTTTTGTAGTTTGGGACTACAGTCATGCTACTTTAGAAGGTAAGAGTGTAAAAGCCTTCTTGAAAGAGAAAGGTCCTGATTGGGAGCGTGATTATCAGTTAGAAATAGAACGTTCAGAAGCAAACTTTATGGAACGTTTCAATGACAAGACAAAAAGTGTTACCATTACTGACAAGAAGAGCGAAGCCGATTATACCATTGTTATTGAAGTAAAGGATTTCCATTATGGAAGTACTGGTGTCTCTGTTTTGATTGGTTTTGGTGCTGGTGATGCACGCATGAGTGCCTTGATGAACTTTTATGAAAAGAATGGAAAGCAGCCATTTGCTATTATAGATGTTGATGGTGTGGCTGGTGCTGGCTATGGCAATGAGAAGCGTCGTATAGAAACATATCGTGAATTGGCTGAACAGGTCGTTAAGCTGATCAAGAAGGCTAAGTAGAATTACCTACCTCTCTTGTTATTTTCAGGAGAGTTGGGCTCAAAATAGTGTAAGTCCTTGCAGAACAATTTATAAAGGAGATTAAAACAAGGGAGAAAGAATGAATCTATTTCAATCAGAAAGTGACAGGTATACACAGGAACAATTATCTGCTCGTGAGGCACAGCGTCTTGCTGAGTACATAGCATGGGGTCCTGTCATTTTTCAGATATCCCGCCTTATGGTGAAGTGGGGGATATTGGAAGCATTGCGTGATAGCTTAGAGGGGTTGACCTTAGAAGAATTAGCAAAGCAGACCAAGCTTTCAGAATATGCATTAAAGATATTGCTCGAAGCATCATTGAGCGCAGGAACAATTTTGATTAACAAAGAGACCGATCGTTATACAATTTCCAAGACAGGTTGGTTTCTACTTAACGATCCAGCTACACGTGTCAATATTGATTTCAACCATAATGTAAACTATCGTGGCATGTATCATCTTGATGAAGCACTTATGGAAGGAAAACCAGCAGGATTGAAAACGCTTGGTGATTGGCCGACCATTTATGAAGGCTTGTCTAAACTTGAAAAGCAAGTTCAAGATAGTTGGTTTAGTTTTGATCATTTCTATAGTGATCACTCTTTTGATAAGGCATTGAAGATTGTTTTTGCTAAAAATCCTAAGCATTTGATGGATGTAGGTGGTAATACGGGACGTTTTGCGTTACGTTGTGTAGAATACGATTCTAATGTTAATATTACAATTGTAGATCTGCCAGGCCAGATTGGAATGATGAAGGAGAATATAGCGGGGAAGGAAGGTGCAGTTCGCATTGATGGTTTTCCAACAAACATTCTTGATGAACAAAATGAATTGCCACAAGGAGATTGGGATGCAATTTGGATGAGTCAATTCTTAGATTGTTTCTCTGAACAAGAAATATACAGCATTCTCTCCCGTGCTGCTAAAGCGATGACCGCTGATACCACCTTATATATAATGGAAACCTTTTGGGATCGACAGAAATATGAACCAGCATCTCTCTGTTTAACGATGACCAGTGTTTATTTCACAGTCATGGCTAATGGTAATAGTAAAATGTATCACTCTGACGATATGTTTAAACAGATTGAACGTGCAGGTCTAAAGGTTGTGAATATCCATGATGAAATAGGGCAAGGACATACAATATTAGAAGTAAAATTGAAATAATTTATAAGTAAAGTAAGTAATGGAAAGAAAAGAAATTGAAGAAAAAGTAAGAATGTTCTTAATTGAGGATTTGGAAATAGACGAAGAAAACATTGCACCTGAGGCAAAATTGAAAGATGATCTTGGTATTGACAGTTTGGATTTTGTTGATATCGTTGTTATCGTAGAGAAGAACTTTGGATTTAAAATTAAACCTGAGGAAATGCAGGGAGTGGTTACGTTATCACAGTTCTGCGATTATATAGAAAGTAAAGTTGGCTAATACAACTTATGGCAGTGATTGGATGCATCGGTTGTTGATAGGATCGTTGCGTTGGTTGGACGTAAGATTACTCTATACGTTCACATCGCTTTTTGTAATTCCTGTCTGTTTATTACTGAACACCAATTACAGCCGAACGTCAGCTTACCGATATTTCCGTTGTAGGCATGGTTATGGACGCTTGCGTTCAGCATGGAGTACTTATGTCAATCATTGTTTGTTTGCTCAAGTAGTAATTGACCGCTTTGTAGTTTATGCTGGAAAGCGTTTCAAAGTTGAAATAGAAGGGTATGAACACTTCCAGCAGTTAGAAACTGAAGAGAAGGGATTTATGATTTTTAGCTCTCACGTTGGTTGTTATGAGGTTGCAGGCTATTCACTAACCTCTAAGACAAAGCGATTTAATGCATTGGTTTTTGGAGGTGAGAAAGCTTCTGTTATGGAGGGACGGCAAGAAATACTAACTCATCATAATATCCGCATGATTCCTGTTATGGAAGATATGAGTCATCTCTTTTTAGTGAATGAAGCACTTGATAACAACGAAATAGTAAGTATGCCAGCCGATCGTATTATTGGCCCTATTAGAACTATAACTTCTAAGTTCTTGGGTGATGAGGCTCGTTTTCCGGTAGGTCCTTTCTCTGTAGCAACGATGAAAGGGCAGGATGTTCTTGCTGTCAATGTCGTGAAAATATCTGTCAAGTCTTATAAAGTATATGTAACAAAGCTCAACTATGACAAGCTAGCTCCACGTAAGCAACAAATTCAATTATTAGCTGAGAGCTATGTGAAGGAACTTGAACATAGAGTGCGCCAGTATCCTTTACAGTGGTATAACTTCTATGATTTTTGGAGGAAATAAGGTATGAAAGACAATATGGCGAATACAGAGGTTGAGAATTTTTCAGAAGAAATGTTTCGCACAATAGATATACATGAGTTGTTGCCACAGCAAGAGCCTTTTGTAATGATAGGCTCACTTGTACATTTTGATAAGATGTTAACAATAACAGAAACAGAGGTGCGACAGGACAATATCTTTGTAGATGAAGGAAATTTCTCAGCTTCTGGTCTAATGGAGAATATAGCACAAACCTGTGCTGCTCGTATTGGATTTGTCAATAAGTATATCTTAAAGAAAGGAATTCAATTAGGATTTATTGGAGCTGTACGCAACTTTGAAGTTTTGGAATTGCCAAAAGTTGGCGATGTAATAACAACACGTGTAGAAGTAAAGGAGGAAGTCTTTGGTATGACATTGGCTGATGCTATAATTACATGCGGTGAAAAAGTGTTAGTAACATCAGAGATGAAAATTGCCGTCAAAGAGCAGAATGCTTAGAGAAAATAATAAAATCCATCATATAGATATGAAAGAATTGAAAGCATCGAAGGAATTTGCAATCCGCTTCAGTGAGGTTGATTCCATGAATGTAGTGTGGCATGGTTCTTACTCACTTTATTTTGAAGATGCCCGAGAAGCTTTCGGAAAGAAATTTGGATTGGAGTATATGGGATTTTTTGAACATGGTTATTATGCACCATTAGTAGATCTTTCATTTCACTACAAGAAACCCATCAAGTATGGAATGACACCGCGCATAGATATTATTTACCGTCCTACTGCGGCTGCAAAGATAGTCTTCGATTATGAAATATACGATACAGAAGACAATAGCCTCATAGCCACAGGAAGTTCCGTACAGGTTTTTATGGATCTTAATTATCAATTGGTCTGGGATAATCCATCTTTCTACCAAGAATGGAAAGAACGATGGGGACAAGTAGAAAACAGATAATTCGTACAGTAAAAATCTGAAGATATATGATTTATGTTTTAGCCGATAATATTATATCTCCTTTGGGCAGAACGTCAGAAGAAAACTATCATGCAGTAAAGGCTGGCAGTTCGGCTATTCGTTCCTATGCTCCTATGACTGATGGAGTGCCTAATGGTTTTATGGCTTCTTTATTGTCTTCCGATTTTGAGGAAATAGTTTTCAGCTCTGCAAGCAAAGCTATTAGTTTATCAGGAATTAATGTATCAGATAAGCGTATAATATTTATCTTGAGTTCTACCAAAGGAGCCATTGAAAATCTTGGTAAGACGGAAGATGAGAAACTATATCTTGGAGAAACGGCGCAACGCATTGCCACTAGATTAGGTTTTAGAACACGTCCTATTGTAGTATGTAATGCTTGTATTTCTGGGTCTTCAGCTTTAATCTTAGCATCTCGTTTGTTGCAATTAGGTACGTATGAATATGCTGTTGTATGTGGTGCAGATTGTCCAAGACAATTCATTATTTCTGGTTTCCAATCGTTAAATGCAATGTCTTTTGAAGCCTGTCGTCCCTTTGATATAGAACGTCAAGGATTGAATTTAGGTGAAGCAGCAGCAACAGTAGTTTTGAGCAGTAAGATTCATAGTCTGTCGGAAGAAAAAAGAAGCAAACGTATATGGCAAATAGGTCATGGATTTATTAAAAATGATGCATTCCATATCAGTGCACCCTCAAAGATGGCTGAAGGTTTATCAGAAGCGTTGCAACAGACAATGGAAGGAATAGATAAAGAAGAACTTGCTTTTATCAATGCACATGGAACTGCTACGATGTTTAACGACCAAATGGAGTCGATTGCACTTCAACGTACAGAACTTATTGATATTCCCATCAATGCATTGAAAGGATATATCGGACATACATTGGGTGCAGCAGGAATTTTTGAGACCATTCTCTGTATGAAATCCATAGATGATAATACCATTTTAGGAACACGAGGTTATGAAGAATCTGGAGTATCGGGAAATGTAATGATTACTTCAGAAAATCGCAGAACAGAAAAACCTGCTTTCATTAAAATGCTCTCGGGTTTTGGAGGTTGCAATGCCACTCTTTTTGCAAAATCTGTAGAGTTATCATTTAAGGAATCAGAAGAAAAAACTATAATAAATCGCCCTTCTAACACAAAGAAATCGCATCATGTTCGTATTACTCCTAATGGTGCTTGGTTAGATGGGAAGCTTCTTTCACTCATTGGTGAAAGAGGCGAGAAAAGTCTACTTACATCAATTTATAAACAACTGATAAACGACTATCCAAAGTATTATAAAATGGATGGTCTTTGTCGGTTAGGCTTCGTTGCGTCGGAGTTGTTACTTCAAGCTGAGAAAGCCGAATCAGAAGTGGATAATTCTGTTACCAAAGAGCGGGCAATCATACTATTCAATCACACTTCTTCCATCTCGTCCGATAAACGTTATTTAGCGTCAATAGCCGATAAGGACAATTTTTTCCCAAGTCCTTCCGTTTTTGTATATACATTACCTAATATCGTTACAGGCGAAATAGCGATTCGTAATGGTTATCATGGTGAGACGTCTTTTTATATTCTCCCCCAAAGAGATGAAAAACAGATGAATGAAGTTATAGAAACTGCATTTGTAGATAGAAAGACAAAAAGCGTATTGACAGGATGGCTCGATTATGAAGACAACGAAAATTTTGAGGCAGATATGTATATATTATGTGCCGAATAAATTATAATTATAAATAAAAAAATTATAATAACAAATAAAAAATTTATAATAATAAAATTGACAGTTTATAATGAAAGAATTGATAAAGGAACTTAAAGAAGAAATTATTAAGGCGTTGAACCTTGAAGAGATGACTCCTGACGATATTGATGAGAACGAAGCTCTCTTCGGTGATGGCTTGGGTTTAGATTCAATTGATGCTTTAGAACTGATAGTTCTTTTGGAAAAGAAATACGGCATTAAATTGGATAATCCTGCTGAAGGAAAGAAAATTTTCACGAACGTGGCTGCTATTGCTGATTATGTCAGTAAGAACAGAAAGAAATAAGTGAGTCCACCTCTTTTAAATAATGCGTGAACAGATAAAATGAATATTGCAATTACAGGTGAAGGAATAGTTTCTGCCATTGGCTTAAATAAGCAGGAGGTGCTACAATCATTGCTTAAAAAGCAAAGTGGTATTGGAAAGATGAAACATCTCCAGTCGATTCATCATGAGTTGGCTGTTGGAGAAGTCGACTTGTCAAATGAAAAGATGAAGGAGATTCTTGGTATTCCTGCATCACAGATGATGAGCCGCACTGCCTTAATGGGTATCATTGCAATACAACAGGCATTGGACGATGCCAATATCATTATTGACGATATCTTGGCGCAAAAAAAGAGAGGAGAACATTTGCGTATCGCTCTTATTTCTGGTACTACTGTAGGTGGAATGGATATCACTGAACTTTGTTTCGATAATCTAAACGAAGAGAGTGATTTAGAATTCTTACATCATCATGACTGTGGAAGTAGTACAAACTTTATGGCCCAACACTTCGGTATTTTTACGGAAGTAACGACATTGTCTACGGCATGTTCATCTGCTGCTAATGCAATTATGTTTGGTGCACGATTATTAAAACATGGATATGCCGATATTGTTGTGGCAGGTGGCACTGAAGCATTGTCGCGTTTTCATCTTAATGGTTTCAACTCATTGATGATTCTTGATCATCAGCAATGCCGTCCTTTCGATAATACCCGTGCAGGACTGAATTTAGGTGAAGGTGCTGCTTTTGTTGTGCTTGAATCTGACGAAATAGCATTAAAACGAGGTGTGAAACCACACGTGTATCTTACTGGTTATGGTAATGCTTGTGATGCATTTCATCAGACAGCATCTTCAGAAAATGGTGAGGGGGCATATCTTGCAATGAAAGAAGCATTGGATATGGCGCAAGTCAATCCAGATGAAATACAATATGTAAATGCTCATGGTACAGGAACTCCCAATAATGACCAAAGCGAGAGTGTTTCCTTGCAGCGTCTTTTTGGTAAAAATATGCCTTTGGTATCCAGTACAAAGTCATTTACTGGTCATACTACAAGTGCTTCAGGAGGTATAGAGGCTGTTATCTGCATTTTGGCAATGCAAAACCATTTCGTTCCTGCTAATATAGGTTGGAAAAATCAGATGGAAACAGGCATTACGCCAACGCTTGGAGTTGAAAATATAGCTTTAAAGCACGTTCTTTGTAATTCGTTTGGATTTGGTGGAAATGACTCTTCTTTGTTATTCTCTGTTCAACCCACAGTAGTAAATACTACTGAAGGTTCGGAAAACGAAATTAAAATTCTATCCCGTGTAGAGATTACTTCTGAAGAAGAATTAGAAGGAATCCGTAAGTACGTAAAGCCTTTAGAGGTACGTCGTATGGGAAAAATTATGAAGAGTTCGCTTCTGTCTTCTATGGAAGCATTGGCACAGGCAAATATTGAAATACCTGATGCAATTATCACTGGCACCATTTATGGTTGTTTGGAATATAGCGAACTTCTGTTGGAACAGATGAAAGAAGAAGGTGAAACAATGTTGAAGCCTACTCATTTCATGCAAAGTACGCATAACACTATAGGCAGCAATATTGCCATTAAAACAAAATGTCATGGCTATAATGTTACCTATACGCAAGGAGTAGAATCTTTAGAATGGGCGATTCGCGATGCTGAAATGCTAATAAAGGAAGGAAAAGCAAAAACAGTTCTTGTAGGATGCCACGATGAAAGTACACCACTCTTTAACTCATTACTGGAGCGTGATGGTGCTGAGAAACTTCCAGTGGTTCATTCAATAGCAATGGTATTAACATGTGGAAAGTAGTTATATTATCAGTTATTCAGAGTTCCCTATTGGCAGGAGGGCAAGTTTTTTTGAAGTTTGCTCTTCAGAAAATGTTACCTTTTGGTTGGACTCGTGTATTCTGGGGTAGTCTACTTCTTAATTGGCAGTTTGCTTGTAGCGGTTTATTCTTTGGGGCAAGTTCAGTTTTATGGATGTATATCATTAAGAACTATCCTTTGAGTGTCGCTTATCCAATGATTAGTTTGAGTTATGTGTTTGGTCTTTTAGCAGCACTTCTCTTTTTCCACGAATCAGTATCAGTAACCAAGTGGGTGGGAGTAGGCCTTATAATATTAGGTTGTTGCATAATAGCCAAGTAAAAATAAATGTAAGATGAAAAAGTTATTATTATTGATGGCGCTGTGTTTCGTCATGTTAAAAATTTCTGCACAGGGAACAAATGAAGCAAAGATAAGACAGCAGATAGAGACTGCTGCATCAAATATGAAATCGATGCAATGTGATTTCGTACAGACGAAATATCTTCGTATGCTTAATGACAAGATGGTTTCTACAGGTAAAATGTATTATCAGCAGTCTGACAAGCTTCGTTGGGAATATACCTCGCCTTATTCTTATGCATTTGTATTGAATGGGTCTAAAGTTCTTATCAGCAAAGGAAGTCGTAATGATGTCATAAATGTCAATCAAAGTAAGTTTTTTAAGGAGATTGCTTGTATTATGATGAACAGCGTTGTGGGAAAAGCACTCAATGATAAACGTGATTTTAAAGTAAGTCTTTCAACAACAACGTCAGAATATATAGCAACACTCTATCCGCAACAGAAACAAATGCAGCAGATGTTTCAAAAGATAATTCTTCATTTTAACAAACAGAAGGCGATGGTTGCAAAGGTAGAACTTATAGAGAAACGTGGAGACCATACAGTTATTGAAATGAAAAATGTGAAAGTAAACAGTCCGATAAATGCAAAGATATTTACTGTTAATTAGTTTTATTCTTCTTTCCACCTTAATGGTTACGGTGAGAGCGCAAGAAGTTGACCAAAAGCCATTGCAAGACAGCATAGGTAGCAGGGCAAAATTTTCCACAACCATAGAGATGTCAAAGGGCTATCTTAGTGGAATTTCCGTGCTTGTGAGAGAAACTGATGTCTTTCGTGGTGTTCTGTTCAATGAATTTGGTATCACAGCACTTGAATTTACTTATAATCCTCAGAAGAAGAAAGTTAAGTTAGAGCAAGTCATCGCAATGCTCGATAAATGGTATATCCGACGTGTAATAAAAAAAGATTTGCGATGTGTGATAGAGAACTTATTGAAAGGTATTTCTCAATATAAAGATGAGAAATATCATATTAGTTATAAGTTCTCGCTGATGGATGAAAAAGCAGAACCCAAAGTAATAGAAGAAGGCATTGATGCAACTGAAGAATAATTTATATAAGATAATCAGTAACGAAGAAGATAGTTCGATGGTCAATTATACCATTGAACTAAATCCTTCTTGCGTTATCTATCAAGCACATTTCCCAAAAGAGCCTATCACACCAGGTGTATGTATTGTTCAGATAGGTAAGGAGCTCATTGAAGAATTGCTTACAGAAAAGATGTCTGTATCTTGTAAATTAGAAATCGTCAAGGTTAAGAACGTAAAGTTCTTATCTGTAATTTCTCCTCGTGATACTTTGCATATTATGTATCAAATGAAGAAAGTGGAATTGTCTGACGATAATAAAATGGTTGAAGCGCAATGGGTGGTTCTTTCAGATGAAAAGGTAATGGCAAAGACTTCTTTAGTGATGAAAGTCGTATGATGAATGAGGAACTGAAAAAGCAATTAAAAAGTAGACGCATCTGTGTTGTCATTCCTACTTATAATAATGACAAGACGATAAAAGCAGTGGTGGAACAAAGTCTTCACTATTGTGATGATATTATCGTTGTAGCAGATGGGTGTACAGATAATACCATGAGCCTCTTACATGATATTGATAATATCAAGATAGTGGCATATCCACAAAATAAAGGAAAAGGATATGCTCTGAAAACGGGATTTAAAAAAGCTTTAGAAGAAGGCTTTTCATATGCTATAACTCTTGATGGCGATGGACAACACTATCCAGAAAATATTCCACATTTCCTAAAAGCTAATCAAGAACATCCCCATGCCTTAATAGTTGGTAACCGACAATTAGAAGGTGTTGACCGTTCAAAAGGCAGTTCATTTGCCAATAAGTTTTCTAACTTTTGGTTTTATATACAAACAGGAAAACGTTTAGCTGATACACAAACGGGTTATCGCCTTTATCCTTTGCGTAAATTACATGGATTGTCTTTGCTCACTTCACGTTATGAAGCTGAGTTGGAATTACTTGTTTTTGCTTCTTGGCATGGAACAAAAATAGTTTCTATTCCCGTACAGGTATATTATCCTCCTCGTGCAGAACGAGTAAGTCATTTCCGACCAGGAAAAGATTTTGCACGTATTAGTGTTCTAAATACTGTACTTTGTTTCTTGGCAATTGTTTATGGATTACCTCTTAGGTTGTGGCGCGCATTGATGATTTTCGTTCGAACAACTTATTCTTTATTATTCTTCCTTTTTTTTACGTTATTGGTCTTTAGTCCCTTTGTATGGATTTATACCAAACTGTTCAAAATGACAGAAAAAAGAAGGTATCGTCTCCATCAACTCATTTATCATGCATCACGTTTTGTGATGATTCATCATGGTATCCCAGGAACGAAATATCAATATAAGGTGCCAGAAGATATTGACTTTAATAAGCCACGTATTATCATTTGTAATCATCAATCACATCTTGACTTGATGTGTCAGTTGGTATTTACACCAAAAATAATTTTCCTTACCAATGCATGGGTATGGAATAATCCTTTTTATGGCTCACTTATTCGACATGCTGAATATTTGCCTGTTAAGGAAGGATTAGAAGAAATAATGCCTCACTTGCGTTCACTCATAGAACGTGGTTATAGTATAGCTGTTTATCCAGAAGGTACACGATCTAAAGATTGCCGTATCGGAAGATTTCATCAAGGAGCATTCTATATGGCACAGGAATTTGGTTTAGAAATACTTCCGATGTATCTCTATGGACCAGGAAAGATTCTTCCTAAGACAGGTTATTGTCTACATAAAGGTAAATTCTTTGTTGAAGTAGGTGAACCTTTGACACAGAATGAACTATTAGCAATGGGCGATCTAAGACAACAAGCTTCTGAGATGCGTAAGCGTTACAAGAAGAAGTATGAAGATATAGCTAATAAGATGGAACGATGACAAAGCAGAAGGTTATTATTATTGGCAGCGGATTAGGAGGTTTGTCGTCAGGAGTTATCTTGGCTAAGAATGGTTATAACGTAACTGTACTTGAACAAGGTATTCAAGTAGGAGGTTGTCTACAATGTTTTACTCGGCGTGGTGCAAAGTTTGAAACAGGAATGCATTTTATAGGTAGTGCTGCACCTGGACAGACATTAGACAAGTTGATGAGATATTTGGAAATAGACAAGGAAGTAACCCTCTCACAATTGAATAGTCAGAGTTATGATGTTGTGGCCTTAGATGGTAAACGATATGAATTTGCCAATGGTAGAGAAGCTTTTATTAAAAAGATGGTAACGTACTTTCCCAACCAATATTCTAATTTGGTGAAGTATTTTGATTTGATAGAAGAAGTTGCCAATGCATCTTCACTTCATTCTCTAAAATATGCTGAATCAGACTCTGCATTGAATATGGAATACCAGTTACGTTCTATCAGCGAAGTGATAGACGAGATAATTACTGACCCAGTTCTTGCAAATGTTTTGGTAGGAAATCTTCCGCTTTATGCAGCAGAGAAGGGAAAAACGCCTTTCTCTACCCATGCTTTTATCATGGATTTCTATAATCAGAGTGCTTTCCGAATCAAAGGAGGTAGCGATAAAATAGCATCCGCCTTAGTTAATACCATCAATCGTTATGGTGGAAAGGTGCTAAAAAGAAAGAAAGTAACAAAGATAGTTTGTGATGATACGCATGCCGTTGGTGTGGAAGTAAATGATAACGAAATGATGCCTTGCGATATTATTGTTTCCGATGCGCATCCTATTCGTACATTAGAACTATTAGATACAAAATTGATTCGTCCTGCTTTTCGTAAGCGCATCAATCAAATCCCGCAAACAGTGGGAGGTTTCTCTGTTTATCTACATTTTAAAGCAGATACGGTTCCTTATCTAAACTATAATTATTATGGTTATCAGGGAACAACGCCTTGGGATTGTGAGAAATATACAGAACAAAGTTGGCCAAAGGGATTCCTTTATATGCATTTCTGTCCAGAGAATGATTCGCAGTATGCTTCAACAGGGGTTATTCTTTCTTATATGCAGATGGCTGATGTTGAGAAATGGAAAGGAACAGCTATTGGGAAAAGAGGAGAAGATTACGAAACTTTTAAGAAGGAAAAAGCAGAACAACTTTTAGATGTGTTAGAAGAACATTTCCCTGGTATACGTTCACAAATTCAAACATATTATACCTCAACTCCGCTTACTTATCTTGACTATACTGGTACGGAAGGAGGTTCTATGTATGGTAATGCTAAAGACATCAGTTTAGGAAGTGCGTGTAGAGTTCCACAGCGAACAAAAGTTCCTAACCTATATCTTACAGGGCAAAATATCAATTCTCATGGTATGTTGGGAGTTTTAGTTGGCGCTATCGTTACTTGCAGTGAGTTGTTAACAGCAAAAACCATCTATGAACAGATAAAGGAGGCAAATGAATGAAAACAGTAGTTATTATTGGTGGCGGATTAGGTGGACTATTCGCAGGCGCTCTTTTAGCAAAGGAAGGTTTTAAGGTTACAATCTTAGAGAAAAATGCAACTGCAGGTGGCGGACTTCAGAATTTCAAACGCTTTGGTATGAAGTTCGATACGGGTATGCATGTTATTGGTGGAATGCGTCCAGGAGGAAATATTTATCGTATCTGTCAGTATTTGGGAATAGCAGAAAAGGTACAGCTGATGAATGTTGATGATAATTGCGCTGATAGTTTGTATTTTGCTGAAGATCGCACCACTTACCAGATTGGAAAAGGTAAAGAAGGTTTTATTGATTCTTTGGTGGCACATTTCCCAGAAGAAAAGAAAAATCTTCAAGCATATACAGATGCCATCTTTCGTCTGACTGAAGAAGTAGACCTTTTTCATCTTCGTCCTTCTTCTGATATGTTTACTACTCATACTTCCGATTTCTTTCTTGCTGCTGATGCTTTTATTGCAAAGTATATCACAAATCCAAAGCTACGCAGTGTCGTTGCTTATATGAATCCTTTGTATGGTGGTAGAGGTGATGAGAGTCCAGCTTTTATTCACGCTATTATTAGTTCGCTATATATTCAAGGTGCAAGTAGATTTATTGGAGGCAGCGAAACATTTGCTAATCTTTTAGTTTCTGTCATAGAAACTTATGGAGGAGCAGTTCATTGTAATGAAGGAATTGAATGGGTGGAAGTAAATAACCGTCATGTAGATTATGTGAGGTCGAAAAAGGGTAAAATTTATCAAGCTGATCACTACATATCAGCCATTCATCCTTGTACCTTACTTTCTCTTATGTCAGAAAAGGCTTTTCCTAAAGCTTATCGTACAAGACTTAACGAGATTCCAAATGCTTATTCGGCTTTTTCTGTGTATATAAAATTAAAACCAGAAACCTTCCCTTATATCAATCACTCAGAGTATTATATGACGAAATACGATGAGATATGGCATTTTGGCCAACAAAATAAGGTATGGCCATTGGGCTTTCTTTTCATGACTCCTCCAGAAGACCAACAAGGAACATACGCAGAGAAAGCGTTAGTTACTGCTCCTATGAGTTATGAAGACGTAAAAAGATGGGAAAAAACGAGTGTTGGGAAACGTGGAGCCGACTATGAAGCATGGAAAGAAGAAAAAGCTCAGCAACTGTTAAGTCATATTGAAGAAATTCATCCAGGTTTCGGTGCCTGTGTGGAACAAGTGAATACAGCTTCTCCGCTTACTATTCGTGATTATTATGGTGCAAAGGAAGGCACCATGTGTGGCTTTAGCAAGAATTATAAGAATATTCTATTATCACAAGTACCAGTAGTAACGAAGGTTGATAACCTTTTATTGACAGGACAAAACAATAGTCTACCAGGCTTCTGTGGAGTTCCTTTGACAGCAATCAGTACTGTTGAGGCTATTTTAGGCCGCAACTATATTTTAAATAAAATCAATGAGATGACAAAATGAAAAAGCAGTGTTACATTCTCTTACTGTATTTCTTTTTGAATTCTCTGTTTATAATAGCACAGAAACAGGCTCAACGTGTCAATATCTGGCAGGGAACAGAAGTTAGAGCTAATGTTCCTATGACACCTCATTTGGCAACGGGAGAAAAAAATATCGCCATTATTGTTTGTCCTGGTGGTAGTTATCTGTGGCACGATATGAATAGTGAGGGAAAAGCTGTAGGCGAATGGTTACAACGCAATGGTATATCAGCTTTTGTTTTGCGTTATCGCACGGCAGGGGTAGGAGCTTTTCTTACACCTTATAGATATATTTTTAGAGGCATTCGTTATCCAGATGCACTTAATGACCTACAGCGAGCAATGCAATACATAAAGGTACATGCTGATGAATATGGTATTGACCCAAATCGTGTAGCAGCAATGGGATTTTCAGCAGGTGGACATTTAGTGATGTCGGCAGCAGAATTATTACCAAAAGAACAACGTCCTTTTTTTGTTGTTCCAGTTTATCCTGTTGTTACAATGATTGAGTCTTGTGTTCATAAACGTTCACGTAGGGCACTTTTGGGTGATAGTCGGAAGAATAATCATCAGTTGCGAGATTTACTTTCTTTAGAGCGTCATGTGCCTAAAGATTGTCCTCCTGTATTCTTAGTTAATTGTAAAGACGACCCTATTGTGAAATATCAAAATTCTGAACTTCTTGATTCTGCATTGACTCGTCAGCAAGTTCCCCATCGTTATATTCAGTATGAAACGGGCGGGCATGGATTTGGAGCCTCGAATAATAAAGGTACAGCAGAATGCCGACAATGGAAAGAAGAATTTATTATGTGGTTTAGACGACTTACCAATAGCGATAATAAAACTCGTTAGTGGCGTTGTAGTGAACTTTAATACTTTATAAGAACAATAAAGCATAAAATAGAAATGGAGATAACTCAATTTGATGACATCAGACCATATAACGCAGAGGAAATTCCTGCTGCAATGGAACGTATAGCTAATAGTTCTTCATTCCCATTATTGGCTTCATACGTATATCCCGATGAACCTTTAGAAGAAGTGCGTGAAAGGATTGCTAACTATAAAACAGTGCGGGAGTTCCAAACGGAAACAATGCGCATGGTAAATCAGCGTGTGATAGAACATAGTATCTCGGAGTTCTCTTGTTCGGGATTGGATAAATTGGACCCTGAAGCGCATTATCTATTTGTTTCTAACCATCGTGATATTATGTTAGATTCCAGTTTATTGCAGTATTTCTTTGTTACTCAAAACTTTGATACTACTGAAATAACATTCGGAGCAAACTTAATGATGAATGAATTAGTCGTTGATATTGGAAAGAGTAATAAGATGTTTAAAGTGGAACGTCCAGGCAACAACATCAAAGATTTCTATCGAAGTTCAAAGCATTTATCTGAATACATTCGCTACGTTATCACACAAAAAGGACAATCGGTATGGATAGCACAGCGAAATGGTAGAACAAAAGATGGTAATGACACAACAGACCAAGGCATTATTAAAATGTTTTGTATGTCATGCCCAGACGATAAGTTAAAAGCAATTGACCAATTACATATAGTTCCTGTAGCAGTTTCTTACGAATGGGAACCTTGTGATGTATTGAAAACTCTTGAACTTTATGAATCGCAGTTCTCTAAATATACGAAAAAACCAGGCGAAGACTTAAACAGTATTCTCACTGGTATCGTTCAAGAGAAAGGAAAAGTACATTTTGAATTGTGTGAACCAATCTCTTATGCTGAATTAGCAAAGTTTGAAAACGTAACAAACAACGAATACCATAAACTTGTAGCTCAGCTTTTAGATAGCCGTATTCGTGCTGCTTATCGTCTTTATCCTAACAATTACATTGCTTATGACCTGCGCTATGGCACGACAAAGTATAAAGACTGTTATACGGATGAACAGAAAAAAGTATTTATGCAGCATCTGCAGGCATTAGAGAAATACGATACTTGTGATATAGAAAAATTGAAAGACATCTTCTTGGGGATTTATTCAAACCCTGTAAATAACAAATAGAATGATAGAATCAATACTGAGGTTATATGATTATCTGAGAGCACACAGATGGATTGGTGTGCTTTCATTTGCAGTTGTTACCTTATTGTTGATAGGTTCGGTACTCCGATTAGGCTATAAAGAGGATATAGCAGACTTTCTTCCTGTTGACAGTAATCAACACAATGCATTAAAGGTTTATCAAGATATTTCAGGTGCAAATAAAATTTTTGCTGTCTTCCAATATCGTGATACTACGAAGGCAGACCCTGAAGCGATGATAGAAAGTGTTGATGCTTTCGTTGAGGAGGTTCAGAATTCTGATTCAGCACATGTGATCACAAATCTGACATCGCAAGTAGACTTGGATAAAATGTCGGAAGTAACAGGCTTTGTCTATGGAAATATTCCTTACTTCCTTACAGAAAAGGACTATGCTCGCATGGATAGCGCACTAAGTTCTCCAGATTACATATCAAAACAATTGCAGCAAGATAAACAGATGCTGATGTTCCCTGCTGGAGATATCCTCTCAGATAATATTCAACGTGATCCTCTCAATATTTTTACACCTGTTGTACAGAAGTTACAACGTGCTGATACTGGTTTGAGGTACGAGTTATATGATGGATATATCTTTTCTCCAGATATGCAGAAAGCCATTGTAATGATTAACTCGCCTTATGGAGCAAGTGAAACAGAGAATAATACTCACCTCATAAAGCTATTGCAGAATTGTAGTAAAAAAGTTGTTGCACACCATAAAAATATAGATGTTCACATTATTGGTGGTCCTGTTATTGCTGTAGGAAATGCTTCGCAAATTAAATCGGACAGTATTTTGTCGGTCATTATTGCCGTAACTCTCATAATGGCATTATTGCTTTTCACCTTGCGCAGCGTACGTAATATATTACTGATTGTCCTTTCCATAGCGTGGGGGTGGCTTTTTGCAATGGGTGGGTTAGCATTGCTTCACGACAATGTTTCAATTATTGTAATCGGAATTAGCTCGGTTATCTTGGGTATTGCTGTTAATTATCCATTACACTTTATAGCCCATTTATCACACACGCCTAAAAAGAAAAAGGCATTACGAGAGATTATTATGCCGCTCTTAGTAGGTAATGTTACGACTGTTGGTGCCTTTTTAGCTTTGGTTCCATTACAATCATTAGCTTTGAGAGACTTAGGACTCTTCAGTTCTTTCCTTTTAATAGGTACGATTCTTTTTGTACTTATTTATCTGCCGCATGTTGCTAAAGAAACAAAGGAAGTAAAGCATACCTTCTTAAATAAGTTGAGTGATATTTCTTTAGAGAATAAGCCTATCTTCGTTGGCATTGTTATCGTTCTCACTATTGTTTTCGGCTATTTTAGTTTTCAAACAAAGTTTGATGCCAATATGGCTAACATCAATTATATGACGGAGGAACAAAAGGCTGATATGGCTTATTTCCAACGAATGATGACAGCTAATGGTGAATTTCAAAAGATTTATGCAGTAGCAACCGATTCTACAATGGATGGAGCATTAGATAAAAATCTTCGATTGCAGCCCATTCTTGATAAATTGGTAAAGAATAAAGATGTACATGATTATAGTTCTTGTAGTCAGTTTATTGTTTCTACTGTTGAACAGAAACGCAGATTGGCTTTGTGGCAAGACTTTTTAATGCGAAATAAAGAGAAACTTACCACTTCGTTACGTTCTGCTATGCAAACAGAAGGTTTTGCGGCTGATAGTTTTGATGACTATTATGCTTTATTGAACAAAAGCTTTCAACCACAATCAGCTTCCTATTTTTCACCGCTAACAACTTCAATTTTTGCAGGAAACCTTAGTGTTGATAGTGTTGGGAAACAATATAATGTCGTTAATGTGCTTTCTGTAAAGGAGCAAGATATTCAGAAAGTAAAAAAAACTCTCTCGGATAAAGATAGCTTTAGCTTTGATATTATGAGCATGAATAGTGCTATAGCCAATCATTTGTCTAATGACTTTAATTACATTGGTCTTGCTTGTGGTTTCATTGTGTTCTTCTTTTTGTGGCTATCGTTTGGTAATCTTGAACTGGCATTGCTTTCTTTTATTCCGATGGCAGTAAGCTGGTTGTGGATATTAGGTATTATGGCATTATTTGGAATGCAGTTTAATATCGTCAATATCATTCTTGCAACATTTATCTTTGGACAAGGTGATGATTATACAATATTCATGACAGAAGGAGCAATGTACGAGTATGCATATCGTCGTAAGATGCTTGCATCGTATAAACAATCAATTATCATTTCTGCGTTGATTATGTTTATTGGTATTGGCACTTTAATCGTGGCAGATCATCCTGCATTGCATTCTTTAGCAGAAGTAACAATAGCGGGAATGTTTTCAGTGGTGTTGATGGCTTATATATTCCCTCCGCTTATATTCAATTTTTTGGTGAAGTCGTCAGGAAAGTACAGACAGCGTCCTATTTCTATTTTAAATCTGTTGGTGATGGGATACAGTGCTTTTGTTTTCTTTACACAGTTAATTTCAGTATATGTTTTGGGATTTATTCTTTTAGAACTGTTACCATCTTCGGAAAAACGTCGCATGTGGCTAAGACGTTATCAGCAACGTTTATTTTTATTTGATTTAAAAAATATTCCGCATGTTCGTTTTCTTGTAGAAGGAGTTACTGAAGAAACTTTTGCTGCCCCTTCTATTATAGTTAGTAATCATCAGTCGATGTTAGATTCTGCTGTTTTTATGGCTTTAAGTCCTAAAACAATTCTTGTTTCAAATGGGAAGGTAAGTAGTAATCCTGTCATTCGTAAAATCTATAAATGGAATGGTTTTATTACTTTAGAAAATAAAGACTCTATCAACGACGAGATGATAAGAAACTACATAAAACAAGGATATAGTCTTGTAATTTTCCCAGAAGGAAAACGCAACGACCATTCTTCAATTTGTCGTTTCCATAAGGGGGCATTCTTGTTGGCACAACGTTATCAGCTGGATATTCAACCTTTCATAATTCATGGTTTGAATGTAGTTCTTCCCCAAAATAGTATTCAAGTATTCAAAGGAAGTATTACGATAAAAGCCTATAAACGTATAAAGTTTGAAGGAGATATTTCTTACTCTGAACTTACTTCAAAGGTATATCGTTTTTATAAGCAGGAATATGCTGCCACAACAAAGAAGATTGAAACAGCAGCTTACTTCTCTCATCTTGTTCAAGATCGTTATCGCTATAAAGGTGTTGATATTTATCGTTCTGTGCGCAAAAATTTGAAGCGAAATAACAACTATGCCGCATGGGTAGATACACATGATGAATACCCTATTGTATTGGTTAAGAATGGTGGATACGGAGAATTTGCTTTGCTTTATGCATTAGTACATCGTTCAACAAAGGTGTTGGTATACGAAGAAGACGAGATTAAACGTGCATTGTTAACTCATTGTGCGAAGGATATAGCCAACAACCTATGTGTTATTGATAGTATAGAAAAAGAGGAAATAGAAGACGCAAAGGTATTTTCTCTGTAAATTGTGGGTGAGGAATACGAAGAAGTATTTTTCCTGCGTTTATTCAAATAAAAATAACAAGAAAATATGAAAGAAGATATTCGTAAAAGATTAGAAGAGGTGTTGCCAATTGTGGATTTCGACTCTGATTTCTTATTTCAAGAACTCGATTCGCTTGGCATAACAACCATATTGATGGTTCTTTCTGATATGTATGGTGTCGAAATGAATCGTGCTGACGTAACACCAAAAAACTTCAAGACTCTGGATAGTCTTGTTGAACTTGTAAAACGGAAACTGAATAAAGATGGTGATTGAAGATAAGTTGCGCGAGAATGCCGAACGTTTTCCTGAAAAAATAGCACTCATCTGTGGCGATGAGGCTTATACTTATGCGCAGTTATATAAAGCTGTAAGCGTGAAAGTTGCTTCTATGGAAAACTGGCAGGGACGATTGGTTCCTCTCATAGCTACTTCTACGGCAGAATTCCTTATTTCTTATTTTGCCATTCATCTTGCAGGTGCAGTTGCTGTTCCTTTACATAAGGACGTTCCAACAAGAAAGTTTGACGATTATTCAAAGTTGCTGGAAAAAGGAACAGTTCCTAAAGAAGTTGCCGATATCTTGTTTACAACGGGAACTACGGGTAACTCAAAAGCAGTAATGATAAGCCATCAAACTATATGGGCCAATGCAGAAAATCTTGTACTTTCGCAAGGATTCAACCATGATATTACATTTATTATCAATGGACCATTAAATCATATCGGTAGTCTGTCGAAGATTTATCCAACCATCTATGTCGGTGGAACGATTAAAATAATCGATGGTATGAAAGATATAAAGTCTTTCTTTACGGCTATTGATACTATACCCAATAAAGTTGCTACGTTTTTGGTGCCTGCTGCAATCCGTATGCTGATTGCTTTATGGAAGGAAGAACTTAAAAAAGTTGCTGATAAAATAGACTTTATAGAAACTGGAGCTGCTCCTATGGCTGCTTCTGATATGAAGAAGTTTTGCGAATTGCTGCCAAAGAGTCGCCTTTATAATACTTACGCTTCAACAGAAACGGGCATAATTTCCACTTACGATTATAACGATGGCGAAAGTCTTGCTGGTTGTGTAGGAAAATCGATGAAACATTCCTCTTTCTTTATTACCGATGATGGTCATGTGGCTTGCAAAGGAACAACACTAATGACAGGTTATTGGAATGATGAAGAAGCTACAGAAGCTGTTATGCGTGATGGAGTAATTAAAACTGCAGATTTAGGGTATATTGATGATAAAGGCAGACTTCGTTTACAAGGTCGCGGCGATGATACAATAAATATTGGTGGCTATAAAATTGCACCATCAGAAGTAGAAGAAGTAGCGTTGGCATTTCCCACAGTGAAAGATTGTGTTTGTATTTCTGCAGAGCATCTTGTGATAGGCGAAATATTAAAATTATTGGTGGTGCCACATCATAATTTTGAGAGAAAGGAATTGATAACCTTCCTAAAAGATAGACTGGAAAGTTATAAAATTCCTGTCCTCTACGAAGAAGTAAACAGTATTGAACGAACCTTTAACGGTAAGATAAATAGAAAGTTCTATGCTCTTTCGCAGAAAAAGAATACGCAGTAAACTTTTCTTGAAATACCATTTTTATAATTTGCTCCTATCTATCGCAAGTAAAGGTGTTAAAAAATAAAAAATGGGGCGGGTGTTAGAATAAATTATTATCTTTGCAGTTGTTCATTTTAGTCTGACACAATATAGACAAAACTTAAGTTTAATAAAAAATCATTGATATGAAACACTTACGATTTTTTTCTTGGTTGCTTTGTTGCTCTCTTTTAGTATTTACGTTAGCTTCGTGCGAAGAAAAAGAGCCAGATTTAACAAAGAAAGAAATGGATACTCGTTTGCTGGGTACTTGGAAGTCAATAAATTCCAATAATCCAGAAATTAATAAACTTATATTTATGTCTAATGGAGACATTATTGGTTATTGGCAAATGGGAGGGAAAAAGAGAGTTTTTTATACAGAAAATAATTGCCATTTATTTGTATTTGTACAGGGTTTGGGTATAAAATTATCTAATTGGACATACGAACATTACTATAAAATAGATGGAAATAAGCTAACTTTATGGTTTAGTTTGAATGAAATGAATTCAAATAATCCAGATTGTCTTATCTTTCAGAAAGAGAACTAAGCAGTAACAAGCACTTTTAGAGATAAAAGTTATTGATTCGAAAAAGAAGTAATTATACTCTACGAAAGTTTTAATAAAAAAAATAAATTTTATAATTATAAAAACAGAAAATTATAATTATAAAATTTATTTTTTTTGGCGTAATGGACATTTGGTAGGCTGAAAAGCTCACGGATTTTAGTAATG
>NZ_JABZSJ010000083.1:0-7919 GCF_015262605.1 Prevotella aurantiaca
CAAATAATATATTACACTGACAAACAATTAGTTAGATATTTACTGAATATCCCTACCTAAATGTTTTTTAATAGCCTAAATCTGCTAAGGTAGTTTCTCCCGAAATAATGTCTAAATAATTCTTATACTCCAAAGGTATTTCCTGTTTAAATATTATTTCTTTCTCGGGATCGATGTTTCTATAGAATTTATAGCATAAGTATAGTCATTCATTTAAGCTAGGGTAAAGTTCAATTGTTGCTAGTTTATAGTTTATAATACGAGAATAATCTTTATCGGTTAATCTACAAATCTCAAGTCTGTATATTCCAGAAGGATGTGTATTATGTGTATTACGTGTATCACCTCATATATCTTTCTTAACTAATAACAAGTTATGTATTGTTGTCTTTTATTGCTTCACACAAAGTTTTTCTTTGCTTCTTATCCTTTGTCTATTTCTCTTAGTACGAAAACAGCATCGCCAACCGTCTTTATGTTTGAAACTATCATTGAGCGCTTGCCGTTTTTCTCCTTAATGTTGCAACGGCGAGGGTTTGCAGCAATATAATCGATACATTTTCCGAAGGCGTTACTCTTATAGTATGCACTGTTTAGATTGGACACAAATTGCATTTGCAAGGTGCTTTGTTTCAAAATAAGCTTTTCGCAACCAAGGTGTTTACCCAATCGGCGGAGCGAAACTACTTGCATTAATTCTATTCCTTGACGTGGAATTGGTCCGAAACGGTCTTCCAATCGTTTGCGATAGGCGTCTAATTGTACATCGTTTTCAATGTTATCGAGTTCGCGATAGAGCAACATTCTTTCTGAACTTCCAGGTACATACGTGTCGGGGAAATACATTTCGAGGTCGCTTTCTACGGCACAATCGTCTACAAAATCATCACCAGATAGCTGTTTTCCTTCTGCCATTTCCTCCTCATAAAGGTCTTGAAACTCTTCGTTCTTAAGTTCAGTTACAGCCTGATTCAATATTTTCTGATAAGTTTCGTAGCCTAAATCTTCCATAAAACCACTTTGTTCTGCTCCAAGAAGATTACCTGCGCCACGAATATCAAGGTCTTGCATTGCTAAACTGAAACCACTACCAAGGTCGGAAAATGTTTCTAAAGCCTCCAAACGACGGCGTGCATCTGGATTTAAAGCTGCCAATGGTGGTGCAAGTAAATAACAGAAAGCTTTTTTATTAGAACGTCCCACGCGTCCTCTCATTTGGTGAAGGTCTGAAAGTCCGAACTTATGTGCATCGTTTATTATGATGGTGTTGGCGTTTGATATATCGATACCGTTTTCGACAATGGTTGTTGAAAGCAACACATCGTAATCGTGGTTCATAAAACCAATAATAATCTCTTCCAACTCTTCGGGTTTCATCTGCCCATGTCCTATTGCTACACGACAATCGGGCACATTTTTCTTGATAAGGCTTGCTAATTCGGGCAAGTTTGCTATTCGGTCGTTCACAAAAAATACTTGTCCGTTGCGACTCATTTCAAAGTTTATTGCATCTGCAATTACTTCTGCCGAGAAAGTTGCAATTTCTGTTTGAATAGGATAACGATTGGGCGGTGGAGTTCGCATAATACTCATATCTCTTGCTCCCATTAAAGAGAATTGTAAAGTACGTGGAATTGGTGTTGCCGACATAGTAAGTGTGTCGATATTACTTTTCAGTTGGCGTAGTTTTTCCTTTGTTGATACACCAAACTTCTGCTCTTCGTCAATAATAAGTAAGCCAATATCTTTCCATTTCACATTTTTGCTTATCAGCTTATGCGTTCCCACAAGAATATCTATCTTCCCTTCGGCTAAATTTGCCAATACCTGTTTGGTTTGTTTAGCTGTTCTTGCTCGCGAAAGATAGTCTACTGTAACAGGCATATCCTTTAGTCTCTTCTTGAAAGTTTGATAATGTTGGAATGCGAGTACCGTAGTTGGAACGAGCACTGCCACTTGTTTTCCATCGGTTGCAGCTTTAAAAGCAGCGCGCACTGCAACTTCTGTCTTGCCAAAACCTACATCTCCACAAACTAATCTATCCATTGGACGAGAACTTTCCATATCTTGCTTCAAGTCTTGCGTTGCTTTCAGCTGATCGGGTGTATCTTCATAAAGGAAAGAAGCCTCCAATTCATGCTGCATATACGAGTCGGGCGAGAAAGAATAGCCTTTTTCATGGCGACGTTTAGCGTATAGTTTTATTAAATCGCGGGCAATATCCTTAATGCGTTTCTTTGCTTTTTCCTTAAGTCTATCCCAAGCTCCAGAGCCGAGAACTGAAAGACGTGGGGCAGCATCGCCACTATCTGCACGGCGATACTTACTAATTTTGTAAAGCGAATGAATAGAAACGTCAACAATATCGTTGTGCTGATACACCAAACGTATCATTTCCTGATAAGATTCGCCAGCAGGAACACGCACTAAACCTGCAAATTTGCCAATACCAAAATCAACATGAACAAGAAAATCGCCTGGTTCCATCTCTTGCAATTCTTTCATTGTAAGAGCCATCTTTCCTTGTCGGGCTTTATCTGACTTTAAACTGTATTTATGGAAACGATCGAATATTTGATGGTCGGTAAAAAAACAAACTTTCAAATCGTTGTCTACAAAACCTTCATGAATGGTTCTGTTAACGGGTATAAAAGGAATGCTATCTGCTACTGAAGTTGTTTCGGCTTCGCTATTTATTTCTTTACTATTGAATATATCGCGTAAACGAGTTGTTTGTTTTTCGCTGTCTGCAAGAATATAAAGTTTATACCCTTGCAACAGATAATCTTTCAATGACTGCGTAAGCAATTCAAAGTTTTTGTGAAAAAGTGGCTGAGGCGATATATTAAAATGTATAATAGCCTTCGCATTTGTATGCTTTGTTCCAAATTCAATTCGCTTAAAATTTAGAGCATCATCAGCAAATTGTTGTGCTGTTACAAGTTGAAGATTTGCCTGTAATTGCTTTCTCAACTCGTTTTGTTCCACCTCTGTTCTGCCTTCAAGTTGTTCGGTAAGTGCTTGTGCAGTGAAGCCTTCGTTGTAAATACGCTCAATTGTGTCATGAATATACAACAAATCTTTCATTACGAGAACCGAATTTTTTGGAAGAAACTGCAAAAAAGGTATTTTCTCTTCGCTCAATGTTGCCAATTCTGGTACAATTTCTACCTTTTCTTTTTTATCCTTCGATAACTGTGTTTCCACCTCGAATGTACGAATTGTGTCTACATCGTTACCGAAAAAATCGATACGATATGGTAATTCGCTCGAAAAAGAATAGACATCAAGAATGCTACCACGCACAGCAAACTGACCTGGTTCATACACATAATCTACTTGTTGGAAGCCATAAGAGCGTAAAGTTTTCTCTGTTTCTGTTAGGTCTATCGTCTGTCCGACGCTTATAGACAAAGTATGTTCGTCTAATTTATGTTTGGCAACCACCAATTCTGCCAATGCCGAAGGTTCAGTAACAATACAAAGAGGTAACGAAGATGTAGTTTTCTCTTCGTTAATAACAGACAAATGCGACAAAACTTCAGTACGTAAAATCTCGTTTCCTGCATCGCGTTGACCATATTTTACTGCTCTACGATAAGAGGAAGGAAAGAATAAAACTTCAGCAGTTTGTTCGTTTGCGTCGTCGGGCATTGCTATTGTCTTTAAATCATTATAGAAATAGCCCGCTTCGTCGTTATCGTTCAGCACAAAAAGTACTGTTTTTTGCCATCTTTTTACTATTGAAGCAAAAAACATTGGTGTGGCAGAAGCCAATAATCCTTGAAGAAAAATTGTTCGTACCGACTTTTCCTCCATTGTTTTTATCAAAGCATTGCCTTGAGGCAATACCCCATATAATTTCTGTATGTCTTGTATATTCATCGCAATCATTGCGCTCCAACAAACTGTCGGATTTCCTTTTTCGAAGTACAAAGATACAACTTTTACCTTAAATATTGCATGGGCATGATACAAGAAAGTTGTGTAAATGGTTGTAGAAGAATAAAGGATAATAATAAGCCATTAAATCGAACTGATATGAACTCATGTTTTTGCTTATTATTAAAGTACTTCTCCCTACTTTTCAAAGAGGAAATAAAACCTTTAAATAGAGAAAAATTACCAAGGGGAAAAACGTAATTAGATTTTATCAAAAATGTAATTACAAATTTTAAATTTATAATTATGTTTTTTATTTTTATAATTATAGATTTCAGCCATCTTCTTTTTTCTATATCACTTAATCTCAGATATATGAAATATTAAGATGAAAGAGGTATTATATTTTTCGAATACACACATACCATATCACTTCAAATAATACAAGTGCTGTGTATATTATTTTAGCAAAATATTTTGGTTTTATCTTTTTTTGTTATCTTTGCAAGTATGAACAAAGCTATATTTACAATATGCGCATTTCTCTTTTCTATCTTTACGTTGCAGGCAACAGCGAAAGATTGGAATGCCGACAATATACCAATGATTCACCTCAAGGACGCAAGAAGATATGTCTGCGACCCAGAAAATATTATGAGCAAAGCGATGCGAGACTCAACCGATGCTTATATTGGCAGATTGGAAAAGGAGTCTGGTATTCAAGCAGTATTTGTTATTGTGCCCCACGTAGAAAATGGAGATCCATTTCGAGTTGCACAAGATATAGGAAATAAGTATGGTGTTGGCAATAAAAAGACTGACAGAGGATTGGTTATCGTAGTTGCTGTAGAAGATAAAAAATATTTTATCGCACCAGGAGATGGTTTAGAAGGAGACTTAACCGATGTAGAATGCGACGATATTGCACGAGCATGTATTGTAAAAAATATGCGATTGGGCAATCCCGATATGGCTATGCTATCCACGGCAAAGGCCATTTATAGCAAATTCACGACTGGAAAACTAGGTATTCAAAGTCCAAAAGAGAAGGAAGACGATAGTATTGCAGCTTTCATTATTTTTTTTATTGTCGCATTTTGGGTAATTTGGGCGATAAAAAATCGTGGAAATAATGGTGGTAGTGGTGGCTCTACTGGCTTTTGGGGTAATCCTGGCCACATAAACGACCACTTTTTTAGAGGTGGTGGCGGATTCAGCGGAGGAAGTTTCGGTGGAGGTAGCTTTGGTGGCGGTGGATCCGGTGGTGGATGGTAATCAATTTAATAAGAAAAATAATATTTAAAACTAGAAAAGATGAAGAACAAAAAACTTTTAATTGTAATAGCTGTTGTAGGTATCATAGCTTTATGGGCTTTTTCCGGCTACAACGGAATGGTTGATTCACAAGAAGCAGCAACTACTGCTTTAAGTAATGTAGAGACACAATATCAACGCAGAGCAGACATGATGCCACAGTTAGTAAAGATTGTAAAGGCATATGCTAAGCATGAAAAAGAAACATTTGATGCAGTAACAAAAGCACGCAATGCTGCAACACAGATTCACCTTGATGTTGATAACTTGACACCTGAAAAGATGAAAGAGTATGAAGTTGCACAAAATGAAGTTGCACAAGCTTTCTCTCGTTTAATCGCTGTTGCTGAAGCTTATCCAGAACTTAAAGCGAGCGATAACTTTAAGTCTTTGCAAATTCAAGAAGAAGGAACAGAAAATCGCATTAACGAAGCACGCAAAAAATACAACGAAAGCGTACAGGAATATAACCAAACCGTTCGTCATTTCCCTAACTCATTATTAGCAGGAATCTTCGGTTTCAAGAAAATGACAAAGTTTACTGCTGTAGAAGGTGCAGAAAAGGCACCAGATTTGGATATTTAAAACTTTTAGGTGTGTTAAACCACTACCTTTATGCTACTGAATTTTGTTGGCTGAGCACTTTAAAGTCAAAAAATAAGCTATAAAGGTATTGGTTTTAACTCTTCAATATCATATAAGACTATTGCATTATTCTTATGATTACAAACGTTTTCATTGGTTTTAATTCTCTTTTTTTATAAAAAACTACCATGTTGAACGAATGTAAAATTCACTATTAGTCTAATCAAGATTCGTTAAGTTGGCCTTTTTAATTGTTAAATTGGAATAAACAAAACTGACAAATTAGCACATTTACATTTTTTGGGTCTATATTTGCACTCTATTCTTCAAACGGAGTAATTGTATATAAATAACGGCTCCAGGATTATAAAGGCTTTTAACATATCCATCACCATCTGACAAGTTGTCACTTGGAACTATAAATTACAAGTACTTAAATATAAAAAAATAAGAGTAAAACAAAAATATTAATTTAATAAGATAAAGAGATTATGAAAAAGATTGAAAAATTTTTCTTTGGTGCGGCTTGCGTGCTTGCATTATCATTCTCAGCAGGAGCTTTCATTAAGGTATATGCTGCAAAAGCACCTGTTAGTGTACCAGGACAACCAGTAGACCTTACTTATGCTGCTGAAAAAGCATTGCCAGCAGTAGTACACATTAAAAATGCACAGAATTCAAAAACAAAAACTGTAGAAGTTCCTGACGACCCATTTGGTGGATTTTTCGACTTCTTTGGTTTTGGAAATCCTGGCGGAGGTTCACGACAACAGCAAATTCAAACGCCAAAACGAAGCGTTACTGGTAGTGGCGTTATCATCTCTTCAGACGGTTATATTGTTACAAATAATCACGTTGTAGAAGGTGCCGATGAACTTACCATAACACTTAACGATAATAGAGAATTTTCGGCTCGAGTAGTAGGAACTGACAAAAGCACTGACCTTGCTTTAATTAAAGTAAGTGCAAACAACCTCCCTACTCTTCCAATTGGTAATTCAGATAATCTGAAAGTAGGTGAATGGGTTATTGCAGTAGGTAATCCTTATAATTTGAATAACACTGTAACTGCAGGAATTGTTAGTGCAAAAGCTCGTGGATTAGGTGCGACTCAAGGTGTAGAAAGCTTTATTCAGACCGATGCTGCCATTAATCAAGGTAACTCTGGCGGTGCGCTTGTTAATGTTCAGGGAGAATTGGTAGGTATCAATGCTATGCTTTACTCACAAACAGGTTCTTACAGCGGTTATGGCTTTGCTATTCCAACTGTTATTATGAACAAAGTTGTAGAGGATATTAAGAAATATGGAAGCGTTCAGCGTGTGGTATTGGGAATTCAAGGTGGCGATGTTCTTAACTATATCAATGCACAGAAGGAAGAAGGAAAGAGTGTAGACCTTGGCACAAATGAAGGTGTATTTGTTGATAAGGTTAGCGAAGATGGAAATGGAGCAGAAATTGGTTTGCGCAGTAACGACGTTATTACAAAGTTCGACGGCAAGAAAGTAACTAAGATGTCAGAACTTCAACAACTATTAAATGTAAAACGTCCTGGTGATAAGGCTACTATCACGTTTATGCGCGACAAGAAAGAAATAACGAAGACCGTTATTCTAAAGAATGCGCAAGGTACAACAAAACCTATAGCACAAGCTGACATTGATGTTCTTGGTGGACAATTCCGCCCAATAACTGAAGCGACACAGAAGCAGTTGAATATTAAATATGGTCTTGAGGTATTAAAAATCAATGGTGGTGCATTGCGTGAAGCAGGTATTAATCGTGGCTTCATCATTCAGAAGGTAAACGACCAAATGGTAAATTCAATTGATGCATTGCAGAAGATAGTTAAATCAGCTTCTACCAGCAGCGAACCTGTACTTTATATTCAGGGTATCTATCCTACTGGTAAGAAAGCTTACTTCGCTGTTCCATTATCAGAATAAATTCTCGTTAATTCAACTTTGGGACAATAACTAAACGGCAAACAAATTTATAGAAACACCCCTGTTTTGAAACAGAAAGACAATTCAGATAACTTGGCCATCGTTTAAGTATTATCCCAATGTAGATTATAATAATTTTAAAAGAGGGTGTGTCAAAATTGATACATCCTCTTTTTATTCTTCCTTTACCTT
>NZ_JABZSJ010000026.1:0-34922 GCF_015262605.1 Prevotella aurantiaca
CAATAGATAAAGCAATTAAGAAGGCAGGAGTTACATTCCAGAATCCTCCTTGTCTATTATCAGATAATGGACCATGTTATATTGCTTCCTCTCTCAAACAGTATCTCTGTAAGGAATATAATATCAAGCATATCCATGGCAAACCCTTGCATCCTCAGACGCAGGGAAAGATAGAACGATATCACAGATCGATGAAAAATGTGATTAAGCTAAATCATTATTTTTGTCCCTCTGAATTGGAAAATGCTATCGATGGGTGGGTGAAATATTATAATGAGAGAAGGTTTCATGAATCGTTAGATAATCTTACACCCAAAGACGTATATTTAGGGCAAGGGGAGAAAATCAAAAAGATAAGAGAAATAATAAAGCAAAATTCAATCAAAAAAAGAATTTTTGATAATAAAACAATGAAATATCAGAGTAAATAACTACATTTGCAGTTGTGCACTTTTGTTTGACAACGTACAACTCAAACATCTTCTCATATCCTTTCCTTCCCCCAAGATTACGCTCTAGCTCTCTTACTAATCTACCTGCTATGGTCTTGAGTTGCCTATCTGCCTTAAGAGCTTTCTTACGATTCTTGGGATGATTACGAAAACGTTGGGAACGGTAAATGCCTTTCAAGGTACGCGTATAACTCTGTCGTAGAGGAAGACAATTGTCATGAACTATCTTCAGAACGTTTTTGATTATCTTTTTATGCAACTTCGCATCTGTAGGATAGGTTATATTCTTCTCCTGCACGGTAGAATCAATGAAAGCCGTATCAAAATGATCTTCGTTATCATGGTCGGTATTAACGCGGATGCTCTCGGCTAATATTAACTCCATACCTTTTTCACCTATACGATTTCTGAAGTGAACTAACTCGGAAGCGTCACAGGGTTGTTTTGGCATAAATTCAAGTCCACCACAGAAATATTGGTAGTAAGCATTCTCGCTCCATTGAGAAACTACCATTTCATCTGACACATTGCGCAGATGTTTTAAAATTAAAAGACCACACATCAAGCGAATAGGATGAGCAGGGCGACCGTTAGTGCTGCAATACAAAGGAGAGAAAGCATTTTCAAAACATTCCCAATTAATCTTATTACTAAGTTGGAAAAGAGGATGTTCATGGCTAAGCATGTCCTCTAAAGAAGAGAACATAGAGAGCTGTTTAGATGTACGTTTAAGCATAAATATCTGCAAGAATTATAGTGTAAAGGTACAAAAACTTGCAGATATAAACAAATAATTTGCAGCATAATATACTATGAGTCAGCGGAATATTAGGCTTTTAAGGGTAGACTAATTATTTGCAAAAGTAATCCTTTTTAATCCATACTTCTGATAGTTTTGAACATAATCCTTTATTTCATCTGTATTTTTTAATTTGTTTATTATTACTAATGGATTTGTAAATTTAATCAATGGCTCACTAATTGAGCTTTCCGGTACAAAAAAGGTTATTGTTTGTATACTGTCAGTCTTATAAAAAACATCATTTGAGTAAAAGATATAATCACTATCTTTATTTGGAATGTTTTTATTTGACATAGATAAAACAATTTCCTCGTGGTTTCCCGCCACACCCCAATTTCTCGCTTTAATATATATTGGCTTTCCAACTTTCTCCAAATTAAGGGCAATAATATTCTCATTTGATGGCATAAAGCTTTCTTTTCCCCATTTATAGTATAGGTAACCACCAATAATTAGAAATACTATTATAAGTATTATAAAAGTTTTTATTCTACTCATAAGTACTATTTTTTCTTTTTTCCAAAGTGTACGTTGTCAAACAAAAGTGCACAACTGCAAATGTAGTTATTTACTCTGATATTTCATTGTTTTATTATTAAAAATTCTTTTGTTGATTGAATTTTGCTTTATTATTTCTCTTATCTTTTTGATTTTCTCCCCTTGCCCCAAATATACATCTCTAGGTGTAAGATTATCTAACGATTCATGAAACCTTCTCTCATTATAATATTTCACCCACCCATCGATAGCATTTTCCAATTCAGAGGGACAAAAATAATGATTTAGGGCATAAGTGACAAAAAGAGACCTAAAACATCTTATATCCCTTTATCTACAAGGGGAATGAGCCTTTAAAAAGTCTTGAATAATGACTTTTCTCCTTTCTTTGCTAATGCCCTTATGTAGGTTTAATTTTGCTTTCAAAGTAGAGTTGAGTGCTTCCAATTCATTGTTTGTATTCGGCATTTGCAACTCAGGGAAGTCATAGAATGTCCACAACCGCGGCATATTCCTCTTTAAGCTTAAATATGCGCTTCTTGTGTTCTTATGCACATAATGCATTTTCCCATCTACTCCTTTTGCCCTTTCGTTTATAAAGTCCTTCCATTTCTCATGCCATGCAGTCAAAGCTCCTATAAAAGAATCTTTGTCTGTATGGCAAAACATTTTAGCTATGCCTAGCAAGTCTTGTGACGCTTGTAATTTGGGGTGCAATGTCAGTTTTGTTCTTATAGTCATAAGCTGGTGGAACTGGCAATGTTGGAATCTGTATTGGTGGAACTCTTGACGAAGCCCTTTTAAGCTATCGCTCACTATGCATAAAACATTATATCCATGCAACTCAAGATATGAAATACCTTCTCTGTAATCTGCAATTGTTTCTTTCTTGTCAATGAACTTATACCATAGCACACGACCCGATATGTGATCTTTCATTATAACAACACCAAACCTTCTTCCCCAGTAAGTAGCATTCATTAAGACTACAACATTACTAGAAACTAATTTAGGTCGGTTCTCCTTGTATTCTGATGACAGATAGCGGTGAATCGTACGAATTGATACGCCAAATTCTCTGGCAAGGTCGCATACAGTCAGATTCCCTAAGGAATATGTAGAATTAACATCTTCCTTTGTCAAGCGACGACGTCCTATAAAATAGAGTTTACAGCCTTTGCAAAACCAACGCTGATAACCATTCTCCTTACCCTTTTTAATGGTGCGATGAGAACCGCAATAAAAGCAGATTTTTTGTCATCGAAAAGTTTTTTGCTCAAAACTATAGTAAATAAAGGGATTAAAAGAGATTTTAGGTCTCTTTTTGTCACTTATGCCCGGATTAGAGAAACATAAAAAATAAAAGTGCAAAAGTTTAAGATGCCAACCTTTACACTTTTATTAGTCGGGATGACTGGACTCGAACCAGCGACCACTGGTCCCCCAGACCAGCATTCTAAACCTACTGAACTACATCCCGTTTGATTTAGTGGTGCAAAATTAGCTACTTTTTAAGAGATTAGCAAACTTTTAGAGTTATTTTTCCAAGTTCCAAACTTTTCTTTGTATTTTTGTATAGTAAAAAAATAGCTTCTTACAGCCATAAAAACGTTGGATAAATTTAACCGGTAAATACAATGCAATACAAAATAATGCCCCCTTCACATATTGAAAATACAATACAGCTTCCCGCTTCGAAAAGCATTAGTAATCGAGCACTCATTATACATGCACTCGCAGGAGGTAATATAATGCCCGAAAACCTTTCTACTTGTGATGATACAGCAGTTATAGCACGTGCTTTTAAAGATAATCCATATGAAATTGATATAATGGCTGCTGGAACGGCCATGCGCTTTATGACTGCCTACTTATCTGTTGCGGAGGGCGAGCACGTACTAACAGGAACTGAACGCATGAAGCAACGTCCAATAAAAATATTAGTGGATGCGCTGCGTTTTCTTGGAGCGGACATCCAATATATTGGCGAAGAAGGTTTCCCACCATTGCGTATCAAGGGTAAAAAACTAAAAGGAGGCAGAGTAGAAGTTGCAGGAAATGTTAGTTCTCAGTATGTTTCAGCATTATTAATGATAGGTCCGACATTAGAAGATGGACTTGAACTGAAACTTTTGGGCAATGTAATTTCACGTCCTTATATAGACCTTACGCTCAACTTAATGCACGAATACGGAGCTGATGCTGAATGGACTGATGTTGACACAATCACTATTCGTCCCAAACAATACGAGGAACGTAATTATACTATAGAAAACGATTGGACAGCAGCCAGCTATTGGTATGCTATACTTACTTTGCTAAATGATAGGAAATCGCACATTTGCTTCCCTGGATTAAAAAATGGCTCGCGTCAAGGCGACTCTGCTGCAAAATATATATTCTCGTTGTTGGGAATCAAAACGAATTTTGCTGATAAAGAAATGGATGAACTTACGGATGTTACAATTATTCGTAAACCACAAATTTTACCTCGTTTGGAATATGATTTCAAAAATCAGCCCGATTTAGCACAAACCTTAATTGCTTTATGCCCTATCATGAACATTCCTTTTAAGTTCATGGGATTAAGCAGTTTAAAACTGAAAGAAACTGACCGAATTGAGGCTATGAAGATTGAAATGGCAAAATTAGGTTATGTATTACACGATTCAGAAGATTCTGAAATTTCATGGAATGGTGAACGTTGTGAAGTGGCAAATCCAATTATAATAGACACATATAAAGACCATCGAATGGCAATGGCCTTTGCTCCTATTAGTATTAAGTTAGGAGAACTTACCATTAACAATCCAGAAGTAGTTTCAAAGTCGTATCCACACTTTTGGGACGATTTACGAAAAGCAGGATTTTCTATCGAAGAAATAAAATAAAAACAAAGCTGATTGTATCATGGATATTATATTTATAGGCATATTGGCACTTCTCGGAATGGGCTTAATTGTAGGCATTTCAACTTGGATTAGCCGACGCAATAACAATGAACCCGATATCATAGTACCCGCTTCTGGTGATTGTGCTACTTGCAGCGGTATTGACGAAAGTTGCGAACAAACATGTGTGATGGTGGCTGCAACAAAAGGAATAGAGTATTACGATGACGAGGAACTCGATCGTTTTAAAGGAAAAGATTCAAACGAATATACCGACGAGGAGGCTGACGAATTTTCAGAAGTACTTTATACAATGCGTCCAGAAGAAGCAAAAGGATGGAACAGAAGTCTGATTCTTCGTGGAATAAATGTTCCCAATCAAATAAAAGACGAACTTATAACAATGATAGAAGGCTAACAAAAAAGAAAATACTATAAGTAATCGGCCCAAAAGACAATAAAAACGGGCTTTTATGAGTTTATAATTACGTGAAGTTAAGATACACAAAATATATTTATGTCGCATTTGTAGCAATACTTGCTGTTTTTATTGCAAGTTGTTCTACAAAGAATAACACCTCGCAATCGCGATGGTGGCATGCCTTTAATGCCAAGTATAATACTTATTATAATGGTGCAGAAGCATATATCGACGCATCGTTGGAAAAAGAAAATGGCAATAAAGATAACTTCACTGAAATGATTCCACTATACACTGTAGGTAATAAATCTAGCAAGGAATTAGGAAGTAGCAACTTTGAACGAGCTATCGAAAAAGCTGAAAAGGCTATAGCACGACATAGTATTAAGAAAAAACCAGAGTGGAACAAATCTAGACGAAAAACCGAAAAAGATATAGAATGGCTATCGCGCAGAGAATATAATCCATATCTTTGGAAAGCATGGATGCTTATGGGACGTTCGCAATTCCATAAAGGTTCTTTCGAAGAAGCTGCTACTACATTTGCTTACATGAGTAGACTCTATAGAACTCAACCTGCAATTTATGGAAAGGCTCGAGCTTGGCTTGCAAAATCGTATATTGAGGCTGGTTGGCTTTATGATGCTGAAGATGTAATCCGTAATATGCAACGTGATTCTATAGATTGGAGAGCTGTACGCGAATGGGATAATACACTTGCAGATTATTATATTCATACTGGCGAACTTGAGAAAGCAGTCCCTTACTTACGTAAAGTTATTAAATACGAAATGCGACGCAAACAAAAGGCTCGCGAATGGTATCTTATGGGACAAATTCAAGCTGCTCTTGGAAATAAAGATGCAGCATATAATGCTTTCCAACATGTTATTCGTTCTAATCCACCTTATGAATTAGAATTTAATGCACGCATTGCAGCAACCGAAGTTATGGCAGCTGGACAAGCCAAACAAATGGTAAGTCGCTTAAAACGTATGGTTGTTTCTGACAAAAACAAAGAATACCTTGATCAGGTTTACTATGCAATGGGCAACATTTACCTTACCAATAAGGACACAACAAATGCTATATCTGCCTACGAGCAAGGAAATAAAAAATCTACACGTAACGGAATAGAAAAAGGAGTTTTACTATTGCGACTTGGCGACTTATACTGGGCAAAGGAAAAGTTCAGTGATGCTCGCCGATGTTATAACGAAGCTCTTGGATTATTAGATAAAGATCGCAAAGATTATGAGTTATTGTCTGAACGCACAAAGGTTCTTGACGAACTAACACCACATATAGAAGCTGTGCATTTACAGGACTCTCTACAATATCTTGCTAAATGTTCGGAAACAGAACGTTTGGCAGCAATTGACAGAGTAATAAGCGAACTTAAAAAGAAAGAAAAGGAAGAGCGAAATAGATTAGCAGAGCAAGAAGCTGCGCAACAATTATCACAAAATGGAGGCATAAACGCCGATAATGATAACGAACTTCAACGTCCGAATCGTCCTAATAGACAACAACAAGATGCTACATGGTATTTCTATAACCCTATGGCAGTACAACAAGGTAAAACAACCTTCCAACAATTGTGGGGTAAACGTGAAAACATAGACAACTGGCAACGCGTCAATAAAACAGTTGTTGGTAGCTCAAACAATAATCTTGAACTTACCGATGCCCAAAGAGATTCTATTGCAAAAGAAGAAGCAAAGTTAGATTCAATAACTAATAAAAAGGATTCGGCACAGAACGACCCTCATCAACGAGCATATTATCTTGCGCAAATACCATTTACTCCAGAACAATTAGCTGAGAGCAATAAAATACTTCAAGTTGGTTTACACCATTCTGGTGTAATTTTTAAGGACCGTTTAGATAATCTTCGATTAGCAGAAAAGACTCTTCGTCGTGTTAGCGATAATTATCCAGACTACGAACAGATGGACGATGTGTACTATCATCTATATCTTTTATATATGCGTAAGAACGAATCTGTCCTTGCAAATAGCTACATAGATAAACTAAAAACACATTATCCGAAGAGTCAATGGACTGTTTTGCTTACCGACCCATACTTTAAGGAGAATGCAAAGTTTGGCGAGCATATTGAGGATTCACTTTATGCATCTACATACGAAGCATTTAAGAATAATCGTTTTGGAGAAGTTGCGGCTAATAAACGCATTTCTGACGACCGATTCCCAATGGGTTCAAATCGTGATAAATTTTTATTTATTGGTGGTCTGAGTAAACTTAACCAAGGGGATATCAATGGTTGTTTAGACGATATGAAGGTAGTTGTTGAAAAATACCCACAAAGTCGAATTAGCGAAATGGCGGGAATGATAGTTAACGGCGTAAAGACTGGTAAAAAAATCCACAATTCTAAATTCGACCTTGGCGATGTTTGGAACTATCGAACCAATGTTTTGAACGACAGCGATAGTATTAAGCAAGTGAGATTCTCGCCTAATAGAGATATAGACTTCAAATTTATTATAGTTTATCACCCTGACTCTTTATCAGAGAACAAACTATTATTTGAAATGGCAAGATTCAATTTCACAAGTTTCTATGTACGTAATTTCGAAATAGATATAGAGGATATTGAAGGTTTGCACCAAATGAAATTGTCTGGTTTTAGAAGTTTCGATGAGGCTTTCCAATATGCACGTCAGCTTTTTAACAATAAGAATATAACAGCTCAGCTAAGCAAAAATACGAAAGCTATTATTATTAGCGACAAGAACTTGAAACTAATTGGAACAGCATTCAGTTATAAAGATTACGAAAACTTCTATGCTAAGAACTTTGCACCTTTACAAGTGACGACACGTTACCTGCTTTCTGAGCCTGCTGAAGTTGCAACACCACGTGAAAAAGAACGTGATTTGCAAGAAGAAATAGAAAGAAGGAATCCAACAGAAACTGACCTCAACGCACGAGAACAATCATTAGAGCCAGTAGACAAGGGTATGACAATACCTCTTGAAGAAGAAGAAAAATCATCTGAAAAGAAGGTTCTGAATCCTACTGATGTTGTGATTCCGGTTGAAGATAGTGAGAAGAAAAAAGATTCTAAGACTCCTATAGATAATACGGGAATGGTAATTCCAACTGAGGAAACAGAAAAGAAGAAGGAACCCAAGAATACCATTGAGAGTACAGAAATGGAGATTCCAACAGAGGATACAGAAAAGAAAAAAGACTCAAAGAACTCTATTGAAAATACTGAAATGGTTATTCCTGTAGAGAAAGCTGTCCCTCAGAAATCGCAACCAAAACCAATTGAACATAAAAAAGAAGAGAAACCTGCAAATAAGAGTAATCAAAAGGTTTCAACAATAGACAATAATGTGATGGTAATTCCTATGGATTCTGAAACAGCTTTGCCTAAGAATACAACTGGCAATTCAACAAATAAGCCTGCAACAACAAACGCAAAGGAAAACCAGAAACCATCGGATAAGCAAAAACAGCAACCTGTTCAAAATAATCAGAAAGCCCAAAATCCTGTCGAAAAGAAAGAACAGACGAAGAAAAAGAATTTAGATGGGCCTGAAATATACTTCGAGGATGATGCTAAACCTGCGGAAAAGAAAAAGAAAAATCCGCAAAAACAACAACCGCTCGATTATGATTTCGATGATGAATACTACGATTTAGGTGGCTTTTAGTGAAAACCGGAATCCTGATAAAAGGATAATAGGACAGAGTTTTAAATAAGAATAAGAAAGGAAAAAGAATATATGAGCAACGGACTTTTATTATGGGTAGATGATGAAATAGAACTTCTTAAGGCCCATATCATATTTCTTGAAAAAAAAGGATACGAGGTTGTTACTGTTAGCAATGGTGCTGATGCAATAGAACAATGCCGAACTCAAACATTCGACCTTGTATTGCTTGATGAGCAAATGCCCGGTCTATCAGGACTTGAAACCCTGCAGAAGATGAAAGAAATACAATCTGCCACGCCCATTGTTATGGTAACGAAAAGCGAGGAGGAAAATATTATGAACCAAGCTATCGGTGCTAAGATAGCCGATTACTTGATTAAGCCCGTAAATCCAAGTCAGATATTGCTGACATTAAAAAAGAATATCCATCGAAAAGAGATTGTAACTGAAGTTACACAAATAGGTTATCAGCAGGAATATCAACAACTTGCAATGCAAATAAGTGACTGCCGTGACTTCAACGACTGGGTAGATGTTTACAAACGATTAGTGAAATGGGAATTAGAACTTAGCAGTGCAGATAGCAATATGACCGAAATGCTCACAATGCAGAAAGAAGATGCAAATAACGGATTTGCTAAATATATTGCAAAAAACTATCTTGACTGGGTTGAACCAAACGATGAAAAAAATAAGGAAAAGTCATCTCGCCCTCTCATGAGTCCCGATATATTCAAAAATCGTATATTTCCGACAATAGATAAAGGTGAGAAAGTTTTCCTAATCGTAATTGATAACCTTCGGTTAGATCAATGGCGTATCTTATCAGAAGAACTTGCTGAACTATTCGATATAGAGGAAGACCTTTATATGAGCATACTTCCAACTGCAACACAATATGCTCGTAATGCTATATTCAGTGGTCTTATGCCGCTTCAGATTGCCAAAATGTTCCCCGACTTATGGGTAGATGAGGATGAGGAAGAAGGCAAGAACTTAAACGAGAAACCACTTATTCAAACGCAAATAGACAGATATCGTCGCCACGATAAGTTCTCTTATCATAAGATTTTCGACTCTAATGGTGCAGAAAAGTTTATGCAGCAACTTAATAATTTGCAACAAAACGACTTGAATGTATTGGTTGTAAACTTCATAGACATGCTTTCTCATGCTCGCACAGAGATGAAAATGATTCGCGAACTGGCGAGCGACGAAAGTGCTTACCGTTCTTTAACCCTTAGTTGGTTTAGACATAACGTTCTTTCCGACGTATTCCGAGAGTTGGCTAAGTCTGAATTCAAAATCATTCTGACGACAGACCACGGTTCTATTCGCACCACTAAACCGGTTAAAATTATTGGTGATAGAAACACAAATACTAACCTTCGTTACAAGTTAGGCAAGAACTTGAACTATAATTCAAAAGAAGTTTTCACTATAAAGAAACCTCAACAGGCACAACTTCCTGCTCCAAACCTTAGCACAAGCTATGTTTTTGCAACAGGAGATAGTTTCTTTGCTTACCCAAACAACTATAATTATTACGTGTCATATTATAAAGACACATTCCAACATGGAGGTATTTCTATTGAGGAAATGATAGTTCCGCTTATAACACTGACACCTAAGAGTGTCAAACTTACACAGAACTCAAAAAGATAACAAACAATGGAGATTAAAATAGAAAGCCTTGCAACCATTCACGAGGCTGCAAAAAAGTTTATAAACAATATTGGTGAGAACAAGGTCTTTGCCTTTTATGGTAAGATGGGTGCTGGAAAAACAACTTTTACCAAAGCCATTTGCGAAGTTTTAGGTGTGGAAGACGTGATTACTTCGCCTACTTTCGCCATCGTAAACGAATATACCGACGGTAAGGGTAGCCCTATTTACCATTTCGACTTCTATCGCATCAAGAAGTTGGAAGAGGTCTACGACATGGGTTATGAAGACTATTTCTATAGCGGACACCTTTGTTTATTGGAATGGCCAGAGCTGATTGAGGATATTTTACCAGAGAATGCTGTCAAAGTAAGAATAGAAGAACAAACTGACGGAACACGTTTGGTTTCATTCTAATCTAACTTTTAGAAACAACTATCTCCTATTTGTAAATTCAACATTATAGGTAAGAATTAAAAATATGACGTCATATTTGTCTGAATATGACATCATATTATGCTATGTTACTCGCATCTTATATCCTTCAAATAAGAGTTTCCAAAACAATTCTGCAGGACTATCACTCGCAAACAGATGCACTTTTCTTACAGCATTAAGTATCATTAATGTTTTATTAACTTTGTACTTATAATAGTTTGGGTATGCGGATAATAAGTAACTAGGTAGTGTACTGGCTTCCCACCATTGATTAAACCTTCTCTAAAGCCACGCCCACGTAAACCTTTGGCATCGGTTTCATGGATAAATTGGTCTGCTGAAAATGCCTTATCTCCCACTAATACCCCATGTAGCATCTGGTCGACTACATCTACCTCGCTCTGCGAGACATGAAAATGATAATACTTTTTAAATCCCCACTCGTCTTTTTCTTTATAACTAGTGAAGAACAAAGTAAATTCTCCGCCTCCTGTTTTAGGGAACAGCCAACTATAACGTTGTTTTGAGCTAAATTCATAATGCTTATACAACACCTCATTTAAAATCATTTTCTCTGTTTTCGGTTCACTTATCAAGTCTTTCACGTAATTAAACACACCCATACCGCCTCCAATAAACGCTGCAATAGCCAAGACTGCAATGAGGAACAATCCAAGTTTAGCAGCATTTTTGCGCCACTTTCGCTCTTCAATTTCAAAATTTCGTCTTCGGTGACGGTCTTCATAAGTGGTTATTCTATTCATCTTAACAGTTACGACTATAATCAACACAGGGTAGACAAAAAACATTGCAGGTGTGGATCTTAAAATAAGTTGCCACAGCAAGCCTTTATAACCAACCGTCGGAACCCCCGACAAATTATCATAAACGATAAGAAACAGCTGCAAAATAGCCATCGTGATGTATATCGTGATACGCACTCTACACCACCAATAGCTACGTTGACGCCTGTAACTTTCCTCTCTTTGTTGGCTCGTTATCTTCTTCGACATGGTCTATATAATTCAACTTTAATTATAATCGTTCAGCGTTCTGTACTGTTCTAACAAATTATCTGTTTTATTCTTGAAGGCCTAGCACACTATGTAAAAACAACATAACATACAAAATGCTAACAAGCAAACAAAAAGAAAACAGGAAGCAATAGTTATAAAATCTTTCTTTTGAATATCGGTCTATTGACAGATTGGGGTTTAATTATGCACCAAAGTGCCAATATCTTCTCCGTCAATTACTTTCTTTAAGTTTCCAACAATATCCATATTGAACACATAGATAGGAAGATTATTTTCCTTGCACATGGTTGTAGCAGTAAGGTCCATAACCTTCAAACCTTTATTGTATATCTCATCGTAAGTTATTGCGGTAAACTTAGTAGCTGTAGGGTCCTTCTCTGGGTCTGCCGTATAAACACCATCTACTCGTGTACCCTTCAACATTACGTCGGCTTCTATCTCTATACCACGCAAGCTTGAACCTGTATCGGTAGTGAAATAAGGGTTACCTGTTCCAGCAGAGAAAATACAGATATAGCCAGCTTCGAGAGCTTCAACAGCTTTCCATTTACTATAAAACTCACCAATAGGTTCCATACGGATTGCTGTCATTACCTTCGACTTCACACCAAAAGCTCCCAAAGCAGAGCTTAACGCGAGCGAATTAATTACCGTTGCGCACATACCCATCTGGTCTCCTTTTACTCTATCAAAGCCTTTTTGGCTGCCTGATAGTCCACGAAAGATATTACCACCGCCAATTACAATACCAATTTGCACACCCATATCGTGTATTTCCTTTATCTGACGTGCATAATCTTCAAGGCGTTCTGCATCAATGCCATATCCTTGTTTACCCATTAAACTCTCGCCCGAAAGCTTTAAGAGAATTCTTTTAAATCTTGCCATACTTTATTTCTTTAAATTCGTAACTTCTTATCATTCCTTCACGGTCGCGAAGTATAAGGTGTCCGTCGTCCTCAACTTCTACAATAGCACCTTCAAACACCGTTCCGTCTGTTTCTTCGTAAGGATAAAAGCCTTTTGAACGATACAATACTGCATGATACATAGCTGATAGTTCGCCATAGTTAGCGCTTCTAATTAACTCGTAGTTTCGTTCAAACGAGGCTATAATCTTTTGCAAGAGTTCTTCTTTATTCACTTCTTTGCCTAATATCTGACATAGAGAAATAGGATTAGGAGCATCACTTATAAATTCAGTTTGGTTTACATTCAGTCCAACTCCAAACACGCAGTCTTTAATTCTACCACCGCTTAACTTAGTTTCTATCAGCGTACCGCTTAGCTTTTTATCGTTCCAATATATATCGTTCGGCCATTTCAGCGTAATGCTACCTTCGTCCACATAGTCTGTCAATGCTTCTCTTAATGATAATGCACCATATTCAGACAACAGAAACTGACAGGCAACAGGCACTTCAACAGGGTGCAAAAGAACAGAAAATAAGAGATTCTTTCCTGATTCACTCTCCCAACTATTAGTTCCTTGCCCACGTCCTGCAGTCTGAAAATCGGCAACTGCCACTGTCATTGGCTCTCCGTCTGATGGCGAATAAGTCTTCAGAAAATCATTAGTACTGCTGATTGTCTCCAATCGTACAATCTTTGTTGTAGACTTCTTTTCCTTTTGGAAAGCTGCTTTTATCTTATGAATGAGGTTCATAAAAGTAAATACATTATATCATTATTCTGCAAATCTTCGATCATATAAATGGAAGAAAAGCATCTTTAGTGTGACGGATTTCATATTTATCGGGCGTTCCAACTATCGTAATTATATCGAAACGCAGCACTCTATCAATACGATGACCCTTTACATAAGCATTTGCTGCAATAGAAACAGAACGAATTTTCTGTGTTGTTACAGCCTCATCAGCATTGACAAAACGCTCATTTCTTCGTGTTTTAACCTCTACAAACACATAAACATCGTTTTCTATAGCAACAATATCCAAATCACGCTGACCACATTTCCAGTCTCTTTCCACGATTCTGTAGCCCTCGCGCATCAAATATTCACACGCTATCTGCTCGCCCCATTTACCTGTTTCGTTGTGTAATGCCATATTATTATCGAACTAATAGATTGCCTGTCTATTGTTATCATAGTACAAAGATAGAGGTTTTTTCTGAATTATAGAATTAATATTGTAAATTTGCGACGATATAATATACATATATGAGCACCGAAGAACAAATAAAAAAAGACGACTATTATATGGGACGTGCTTTGGCATTAGCCGAAGAAGCCTACAATAAAGGTGAGATTCCTGTAGGCGCCGTAATAGTGTGTCGCGACAAAATAATTGCACGTGCACACAATCTAACAGAGGCACTGACCGATGTTACTGCACATGCTGAAATGCAAGTAATAACAATGTCGGCCAACGAATTAGGTGGGAAATACTTGCAAGACTGCACGCTATACGTAACAGTAGAACCTTGTATCATGTGTGCAGGTGCATTAGGCTGGTCGCAAATAAAGCGAGTTGTCTATGGCTGCGCCGACGAAAAGCGAGGTTTTTCAGCCTTTGCTCCACACGCACTCCACAAAAAAACAACGGTAACAAAAGGTGTAAGAGAAGAAGAATGTAAAAAGCTTATGCAACAATTCTTCAAAGAACGAAGATAACAAAAACTTACTTAGCCGAAACTCCCAAAAGTTTTAAGTTAACAAGAAAATCATTCTGTTTTTGTAAAGAAAATTACAACAGAAAATAATGATAACACTTTGAAATCGCAAAAGCGGCTATTTTACGTTACAATATAGGCATTTTTACCACGCAAAACAGGCTCTTTTGCATTGCAAAAGAGCCTGTTTTGTAAATCGCTGAAGGTTAAATGGTTACACAGAATTATGTGTCTTGAAAAATATTTACAGTATTCTGATTGTTCCAGCAAACCTCAAACGAAAAATAAGATATAAAGAAAGAGGGACAAAAAACAAAGCGAGCACCTTAAAAAATAAAGTGCTCGCTTTAATCATTGTATTCTACTTTCTTTATTTTACTTGCATTACAAGATACTTACTTGTGCTCCAGAATGTATTTGGATCAGTGATACGAAGAACATATTGACCAGTTGCATCCTTTGCAAGAGAGTAGCTACTGCCTGGGTGTGCAGTTAGCAATGATGCACTCTTGCTATACAATTTAATCTCACGAGTGGTGCGAATATCTATTCTTGTAAAGTAACTCTTGTTGAAACTGCCTTGTAAAACCTTACCATCAGCAAGTATGCGCTGTTCCTTAAGTTCCTTCTTTGTACCAAATACATACCATGCTGTATTCAGTTGCACATCTTGAGAAGAAATGGTTTCGCTCTTTTGCTTAGACTCAGTCTGCAAGTTTGTATTTTCAGTTTCAAGGTTTTGCTTCTCAGTCTTCAGATTAGAAACATCTGTATTCAAGCCTGTAATGGTCTGATCAAGTTCCTTAATATGGATATTCTTTGATGCTAATTCTGCACGAAGCGCCTGCAACTCTTTGTCTTTCTGTGCAAGCTGAGCTGTCATCTGACCAAGTGTCTTCTTCATTTCCTCGCCTTTGAAGCCTGTAGCTTGCAACTGTTGCTGAAGTTTCTTAATCAACTCACGATTCTCTTGCATACGTTGAGCAATGAATTGGATATTCTCTTTTATTTGAGTATTCTTATCTGCTTTCTCTCCTTCCTTTGCTAACGTTACACGATTTTCAGCAGCGTTGATTTCAGCAAAGCCTTGCTGGATCTGATTCAATGTAGCCATCATATCGTTAACCTCGTTATCACGAGCATTGATAATGGCACGCAAAGAATCGTTTTGGATTTCTGCTGGATTAATTGTAGATTTCTCTTGTTTGCAGGAAGCAAGTGCTATAGCACCGCAAGCTGCATAAATTAATAGCTTTTTCATACTCTATTTATTTTCATTCATAATTTCGAAGAATACTAATCTTCGCTAATGCTTTTTTTCTTTCTAATCTTTTCTGTCCCTGCCAATACGATAACGAATTCGCCTCTAGGTGCTATTTCCTTAAAATGAGCAAGCACTTCAGCGAGAGTTCCACGTACACTCTCTTCGTGAAGCTTAGAGATTTCACGGCAACAACTTACCATTCGGCCCTCGCCAAAGACTTCTATAAACTGCTCTAACGTCTTTATTATGCGGTAAGGCGATTCATAAAAGACCATCGTTCTACTTTCTTCGGCAAGACTTTCAATCTGCGTTTTACGTCCTTTCTTCTGCGGCAAAAAACCTTCAAAGCAGAAACGATCACAAGGAAAGCCACTTGAGACCAATGCTGGAACCATAGCTGTAGCCCCGGGGAGGGTCTGAACGGTAATGCCTGCTGCTATAGCTTCGCGCGCCAAGTAGAATCCTGGGTCACTAATGCCTGGCGTGCCTGCATCGGAAATAAGCGCAATGGTTTCGCCTGCCTTTAGTCTATTGACGATTCCTGCTGCTGTTCCATGTTCATTAAACTTATGATGCGCCACCAAATGGTTCTTTATTTCAAAATGTTTTAGCAGAATACCCGACGTGCGAGTATCCTCGCAGAGTATCAAATCCGCTTCTTTGAGAATTCGAAGAGCACGTAATGTAATGTCTTCCATATTCCCCACTGGTGTTGGTACAAGATATAAAATACCCATAAACGTTGCAAATGTAAACCAAAAGTATTGAATGTCAAAATAAATTAGGATTTTTTACATGTCGTTTAAATTCCTATTCATATTTGGTTTCTATCTATTCATTTATTCATACAGTTTCTTATTCTTTACTTCACATTTAAAATAAGAAAGGTATAGTTATAGGAATATCGGCTGACAGCAAAAAAAATGAAAAAGAATAAGGCCAACAAGTATTTGTTCTAAGAACCATAACTTGTTGACCTTATTGTAATCTTATGTAAGTTTTAGAGGTGCTTTCATCATCCTAAGGAGGATATTAAAAACCTCTATCTACTTATTTCTTATAGTTTTCTATGCCCTTATTCAAGAAATCAAGGTATCCAGGGATATCTTCTTTATATACGAAGCTACCACTAAGTGGGTTTCCTTGGTTATCAACTGTTACATAGAAAGGTTGCGCTAAGTATCCAAACTTAGACTCTTGTAAGTAACTCCACTTGTCACCAATGGTACGTAAGGTACGTATTGTACCATCAGAACGCTTCACCTTGATAGGTTCTTTCAATGGAGTTTTGTCGTCTACGTAGAGCGAAATCAAGATATAGTCGTTATTTAGCTTTTCCGCTACTTCAGCATTTGTCCACACTGCGCCTTCCATCTTACGACAATTCACACAGCCAAAGCCTGTAAAGTCGAGCATTACTGGCTTTCCTGCTTGTGCAGCAGCACGCATTCCTTCTTCATAATCCTTGTATTTAGGTTCAACTTCTTGATGATGCAAGTTGAAATCCTGTGTATAAATAGGTGGTGCAAACGCACTAACAGCTTTCAAAGGAGCTCCCCACAAGCCTGGAACCATATATACGGTAAACGCTAAAGATATCATACCCAGCATAATAGCTGGCACTGGCATTGCTGTTTGGGTAGGATCATCGTGTGGGAACTTAACTTTACCAATGAGATACAAGCCCATTATACCGAAGATAACAATCCATATAGCGAGGAAAGTCTCTCTATCAAGGATATGCCAGCCATATGCAAGATCGGCAACAGACAAGAACTTGAAAGCAAAAGCTAATTCTATGAAACCTAATACCACCTTAATCATGTTCATCCATGAGCCTGATTTAGGTGCTTGCTTTAACCATGTAGGGAACAAAGCAAACAGAGTGAAAGGCAATGCTAATGCAAAAGCAAAACCAAACATACCGATTGCAGGTGCAACCCAATCTCCACTGGTGGCTGCTTGTACGAGAAGCAAACCTACAACAGGCGCTGTACAAGAGAAAGACACCAAAGAAAGAGTGAACGCCATCAAGAAAATAGAAAGCAAACCTGTTGTGGCAGCAGCCTTATTATCCATTGCATTTCCCCATGATGCTGGCAAACGGAGTTCGAACCAACCAAAGAAGCTGAGTGCAAACACTACCAACATAAGGAAGAAGAATACGTTAAATGGCGCATTTGTTGCCAATTCGTTCAGTTTCTGTGGGCCAAAGATAGCTGTAATAACAGCAGCCAAACCCATATAAATTACGATAATAGAGATACCATAAGTTATTGCGTCACGAATACCTTTGCCTTTATCGTCCTTTGCACGCTTTAGGAAGAAACTAACTGTCATTGGAATAATTGGCCACACACATGGTGTAAGCAAAGCAATAAATCCTCCTAAAATACCCATAAAGAAGATACCGATGAGAGAATTATCCTTATTACCCTTATCTTCGTTAAACGCTTCCAACTCTTTAATAACAGGACGCCATAGTTCTGACGCACTTACAGCACCAGCTCCAGATGCCTGTACGGAGTCGCCTTGCATAGCATTATCAGTCAATACAGTCTTTGCAGTATCTGTTCCACCTATTTGTGTAGCTGCAGCGTCAGCTGTTTCAGTTTCATTTCCCTTCGCTTCAGCTGTTTCAGTTGCTGCTGGAGCATCAGCAGGACCATTACCTGTGAAATTAAATTCTACAGTAGATGGTGGCATACACATTTCTTCGTTACATGCACCGTATTCCAAATAACCTGCTATTTTATAGGTTTTACCCGTGATTTTGTATTTTTGTATGAAGCTTACATTATGTTCAAAGTAACGTACCTTCATCTCAAACATCTTCTCAAATACATTTACTTCTTTTCCACGAGGTGTAAGTTTACCGACTGCTTGTGCCCCTTCAGCCTTCTCAGTAGTAAGCGAAGCTGATGTAGGACCGCCTGCTGGAATTCCAGTAGAGTAAACATGCCAGCCAGCATCAATCTTACCAGTAAAGATAACATCTACTTCTGTTGGCGATACTTTCTTCTGCTGCACACTAAAACGTACAGGATTTTGCGCCATTAATGTTAAATTAAATAGCACAAAGAAGGCTAAAAGAATTTTAGATCTCATTGTTTTTATCTTGTTTAAATTATTACTGCTATATATTTTTTCTTTGTTTTCATGCATTCTCTCTTTAAATAATGAAAAGATTACGGAGTGCAAAGATAATGTTATTTTTTTAAAAACAAAACCATTACACTACATTTGTATTCTTTTATCATTATTTTTTTCTATTTTTAAAAGCTCACATTTAAATTATATACCAATAACTAATACTGAAATACAGCTTATTACACAGACAACAACAAATGGAATAAGAGATTAAAATCAAATAACCTTGAAACTAAAGAAGTAAAATGGAATCATCTTAATTTTATGACTAAAATAACAGCACAAAACTGTAAATATATTTCACACACTTTACTATTACGCAACAACCTTATTATCAAAGTATTATAATATAGGCGCTTTCGCATTGCAAAAGAGCCTATATTGCAATGTAAAAGTATCTATATTGCACGACAAAACAACGGCTTTTGCAATGTAAAACCATTTCCATGTCTTTCTGCCTACACTTTTCTTTACAAACTAACGTGCTATTTTAGTTTATCCTCTAAATAATAAAAGGGTGATCATTTTTACAATTATAATTCTAATAAGCCTATTAAAAACTTCAACAAATAATAACATTAAAAATATTGATACGTAAAAGAAACGATGCTATCTTGAATTTATCAAGACAGCATCATTATTGTTTTTACATCATACTTCTTATAATAAAGTCATCATTTAGATACGTATTAATTTCAACGAACAACTACCAATCTTACCTCGAAGCGTAACAACATAGATTCCGTAAGGAACACCAACAGCATTGATTCGGGCACTACCCAATCGTACTGGAGCCTCTAACACCTTAAGTCCAGTAAGGTCATACAATTCTATTGTATCAAAACCTAATGATATTTTTGAAACTATAATATTGTTTCCTTCGTTACTAACTATTGGTTTATCGGTGTAAACTTTCTCTACAACATCTGGAACTGCTTCGATAATCTTGAGGTTTTTCCACGTGCGAGATGCCAAATAAGCCTGCTTAGTGCCAACAGGTACTATCAGCGTACATGCTTCTTTATTTACTCCTTCAAATACATCGTCTGTATAAGGGTTCTCTACTGGTTTTTCAGTCTTAACTATCAGAGTATTCAAATTACTGCAACCGCAGAATGCCCTATACCCAAACTCATTAAAAAGTGGTGATAATTCAACTTTCTCAAGGTTCTTACAGAACCAAAAAGCAAAGTCGTCCATCTTCTCAGTGTTGGGATTCATCACAAAAGTTTTACTATCCTTTCCGCCAGGATAAGCATAAAGCATTGTGTAATCTTTCGAATAAAGTATACCATCTTCTATAGCATACTTTGCATTATCGGCATCTACTTCGAATGTTTGAAGTGCTCTGCAACCAAGAAATGGATTGGTAACAATCTCAGCAGTAGACATTCCAAGCGATACTTTCGTCAATCCGAAACATTCAGCAAAGGCCGCATAACTAATCTTTTCTATTGTTTTAGGAAATACAACTGATGTTATACCATGATTATGGAAGAATGCTTTCTCACCTATTGTCTTTAATCCGTTGCCCAACTTCAGTCCCGACATATCATTACAGTTAAGAAACACCTCGTTTTCAATGGTTTCTAAAGAATTTGGTAGTTTCACATCATGCAACTTTTTACAGTTCTGAAACGCATACACAGCAATATGTTTAAGACCTTCTTTAAACTCAACCATTTCTAAACTATGACAATCCTGAAAAGCATTCTTGTCTATTTTTACGAGCGACGCAGGAAGTTCCACCTTCTTTAATGCTTCGCACAAACCGAAAGAACCTTCGGGTAACACTGTAATTCCTTCAGGAATCTGAATTTCTTCTAACCCATTTGCACCGAAAAAAGCCTCAATTGAAAGCTCTCTAAGACTCTTTGGAAGAGTTAATTTCTTCATTTTGGGCGTCTCGTCAAATGTTCTTTTATTGATTTTCGTTACACCTTCAGGAATTACAACCTCCTTTAAGTTCGTGCAATAGGTGAACACATAGTTTCCCATTGTCTTGAGTTGGGATGGTAATTTAATGGTTTCAAGTGCATCGCATACACCGAATACTGTGTGCTGAATCTCTGTAACTTCATCGGGAATAACTACTTCTTTTAACTTTACACACTTAAAGAATGCTCCTATACCCAATTCTCGGATGTATTTAGGAAGTACTATTGACTCTATACTGCAACATTTAAAGAAGAGTTTTTCGGGCAAAAGAGTTGCTTTAGCGCCATCTACAAAATATTTTCTGTCCTTGCCTAAATCATCAGTAAAGATATAATAACTATCTGATGTATCCCCATTTGAAACAAAAGAAGCCTCTGAAAGATCTAATCTTTTCAGCGTTTTAGGAATCAATGCACCATATTCGTCAGACCCACATAACATTCTTACCCAACGTAAATCGTAACTATTGAGTGGTCCAATTATCTTTAACGTATCTACAACATCAAGCCAAACATTCTCAGGAACCTTATCTTCTAGTTCGCCTGCCTTATCAAGACGAACCACTACCTTATTTACTCTCTCATCTTCACCACCTGCTAATGATGTCATAAATGATGCATTGACAAAAGATGCTTGTGCAAAAACATACAGAAAGAGAAACAATTTCATCAACTTTTTCATAATTTACAACTCCTACATTTACCATTCAAGTATATCAATATCGGATTACCTCACACACAATCTTAGTGCTCCCATACGCACACTTTACCATTTTCGCCATCTACAGAAATGATATATACCCCTTTCTGCGGGGCTTTTACAAGCACCGATGGTGCTTTCACAGCGTAACGAGCTACAATTTGTCCATTATAAGTAGTGAGCTTAACTTCTCGTGCATTGGCTGGAAGATTACTAACTACCCAACCTGCACTTGTTAAACAAACAATTAACTCATTCTCTACACCTACTTTGGCAATGTCATCTTTTTGACAACCTGTTCCATCACCTACGAGAGAAACCATCCATCCTTTATCAGTCGCTATCTTTGTTTTACTGACTTCAGCTACTCCAGGAACGTTATTGAACAACAAGATGCCATTTAAGTCGTTCTTATCATCCTCAGGACGTTTCTCTCTAAGCGACCGATATAGATCGTTTAGCGCACAAGCATCTAACTTAGTGTTATTTATCGAAACATAACGAAGGTTATTACAGTTTTCAAAATTAAGGCCATCAGTAATTGGATTGCTTGCAATAGTAACATCAAGTAGCTTGGTACAATTGCTAAAATCAAGATTTTCGATATTATTATTACTGCAATTGATAGCAGTAAGTTGTGTTAATGCCGACAAATCAAGCGTTTTTAATTGATTACCATCGCAAGTAAGATTATTTAATAAAGGCAACTTTGTTGTTTCTATTTGAGAGATATTACAACTACTACAATTAAGAGAGGTTAATGAATGAGGAAATTCAGTCATACTCAAATTAGGGTTTACCGAACAATCTAAGTTAATAAGGTTTGCACAATCTACCAATTTTAGAGAAGAGAGGTCGTTAGAAAAGCAAGTCAAACTTTCTAATTTATCCATTCCACTCAAATCAAGCGCTGACAGTTGGTTATTGTTACATACCAATGAAACAAGATTTCGGCAATCCGATAGATTCAGACTTGTAAGACTATTCCCTTCGCACGAAAAAGTTTGAAGTTCATTCATACCTGTCAAATCAAGTTGTGAAAGCTGATTATTATTGTCTACTGCTAATAATTTTAAATGCTTTGTTTGCGATAAATCAAGCTTTTTCAGCCCTGCAGCAGGTAGTAACAACGTATCTATTTTGTTATCTTTTGGCAATAAAAGTGTTCGTAATGGCCGTCCCAAACCTACAGCAACATATTTCAATTCATTATTTTCACTTAGATCATACTCATCTACAAGAGTTTGTAAGGCATCTAAATGCTTTAGTTTTGGACATCCTTTTAAGTTTAATTTCTTTAGTTGTGCATTTGAAGTACACGTAAGAAGTTCTAAAGTTGGATGTGAAACAAGAGTCAATTCCTTGAGTCTATTGTTCGTAAGAATAAGACTATCTATTTTTGAATTGTTGGCTAAATCAAGCTTTTCTAATGGAGAATCTTGTATATAGATAAATTTTAGTTCGAGATTTGCCGACACATCCAACATCCTAACAAAGTTTTTACGTGATATAAGATGTGTCAACGCAGACAGTTTCGTAACATCAAGACTTGTCAATTGGTTATTCGAACATTCCAAAACAGCTATATTTCCATAGATAGTAAGGTCTTGTCCTTCTGTATTACCTTGTATTCGCGTTGCCTTCGTATGGAGTTTTCCTTTAAAAGTTTTGCCATTTCCCCAATCAAGAGTATATTCTCCCTCTTCTGCACCCATTATTAAAAATGCATACTTGCTATTGATTGCACTAGCAAAGTGCATTTTTACATAAGGCAGTACCGGTTGATTGTCTTCTGCTAACGCAACATTTAAGAAGCCTACAAAGAAGATTGTAAGTAAAAATAATCCCTTTTTAAAATTCGTTTCCATACTGATTTTGTTTAAGTCACTACCGATTTTCCGTGGCTACAATTATGTATTATTAAGACAAAAATAAAAATAAACAAACAAAAATACAAGTATTTAGGTTTTTCATTACAACACTTTGTTGCAACTTTAAATATAACATAAAAACTTAATAATAAGCATATTACGTCTATTTACCAGTGTAAACAAATAGTTTTACGATATAAAAATGCAACAATAAAAGTACTTCCACCCCTTAAGTTTGTCTGTTTTTAAGAAAAAAAGGCGTACTTTTGCAAAGAACAGATCATAACTGAGATGAATAAATCGTTCCCTATTTTGCTGTTATTTGCATTTGTACTATGTAGTTGTCAACGCATTTCAACTGAAGCAAGCAACCGCTTAACCGAAATCGACTCTCTAGTTCGGTATAACCAACTCGACTCTGCTTTTAGGCTAATCGACATGGTAGACGCTACTTATCTAACGAGTAGTGCAGATTCAGCCGATTTCTTTTTCCAGAAAACGCGCCTTCTCTACAAACTCTACAAGCCTATAGAGTCTACCAACATGATAGATTACAGCATCGCATATTATGAAACTCAAAAAGATTGTTTGGAACGATTAACAGACGCTTATTTCTATAAAGGGGTTATTCTATATGACCAAGGGCAGGAAAAAGATGCTATTGTCAACGTCAAAAAAGCTGAATATACAGCAGAAAAACTGACTTCAGACTATATAAAACTTAAAATATATGAGAACCTTTTTATTATGAACGAGGAAGCTGGAGAACGACTACTCGCCCTCGGATATGCAAAAAAGGTACTTCGTATTGCTTCAAGAGCAAAAGACAAAGTGCAACTTGCACGTGCTTGCAACAATATAGCTGTGGCTTATAACAAGTTGCACCAGGCTGATAGTGCCAACATTTACATTACAAAAAGTATGGAAATGTTGAAATACATACCGCAAAAGGAACAAATATACATCCTCAATAACATTGGAGCTCAGCTCATAGCTACCAATCCACAAAAGGCAAAAGCAATTTTACTTAAAGCTATTAGCATTGCACCAATGGGAGCAGCATACGATAATCTTGCAACAATATATATTAGAGAAGGCGATACAGATAAAGCAAATGAGTTGTGGAACAAAGCTTTGAAAACAAACGATATGCAAGTAAAAACTGATGTGATGCATTCAAGGTTCATTCATCAATGTGCTACAGCCGACTATGAAGGAGCCACAAAGACAGCAAAACAACTCATTAAAACGAAAGACAGTCTATATATGGACTGGAGAGAGAATGATATACGGAGCAATCAAATAGCTTTCGATAATATAAAAGCAAAGCAAGAATACGAGCGCAAAATAGAAATTGGAGTCTTTACCATTATACTGCTATCACTATCTCTTGTTCTTATCTTCTTATTCTTACGCTACAGAACATATAAAACCAAGAATGCGTTGGCCACTGATCAACTTCGCATAAAGGATTTTGAAAGTCAGATAGCCGAATTTGAAAAGCAAGGACAGGAAAAACAAAAAGAAATAGAATCGTTATATAAGAAAAAGGAAATATTACTCGACAAGCATCGCAAGACACTTAGTGAAGGACATAGACTCTATACTAATATAATGGAGGGACAAACAATTGTATTTTGGCGAAAAAAAGAATTTGAAAATTTCATAGAATACTATCGTTTGATTAACATTAACTTTGTAGATAACCTGGAATCAGAATATGATATGCTTTCTCCGAAGAATCAATTCTTCCTTGTAATGGAACATTTGGGAAAATCAGATAAAGAAATTATGCGTATTATGGGCCTCGCAGATGGATCTATTCGTTCAATTCGATCAAGAATTAACAAGCGCAGAGTTGCCTATTAGCATGTTTAATGTGTACTCCAATAGAAACCATATAAATAAAAAATCGCTGTAACGCATTTAAGTTACAGCGATTTTTTGTTTTAATCATTTCATTACCCTCTTTTTGAGTACTTAAAAGTGGACCTGCGGAGAGTCGAACTCCGGTCCGCACAAGGAAACCATATGCTTTCTACATGCTTATTTCAGCCTTTGATTTTCGAGCATTGACAAGACCTGAACCACCAATCAATGCCTTATCCTCTTAATTTCATCTGAGCATTGAGGCCTACTCAAACTATTTCCGATTTAACCTGCACCGCTTTACCCTCCGATTCGGAACTACATCTTTGGAGCAGTGTCTCGTTCAACTATCTAATAGTCGAATAAAGCCAGTAATCTACTGTACTTCGATTAGGCAGCGAGAGCGTAATTGTTTTCGCCAATTAATTGTTCGATAACCGAGATTTAGGAGCCAGTCATCAATGCTCCGCATGCTTACATACCATTTCGTCTTGCCGTCAAATCCATACAAGCCCGTATATCTATAACTCCTTAATGATAAGGATTTTGCATTTAAAGGATTTATGAAGTGTGGAAAAAGTGTGGAAAAAGGTACTTTGAATCCACACTTCTAAACCTCTTTATAGTGCAAAGGTACAATTTATTTCTAAACCTACAAATAATTTATTTATTATTCCTTTACTTTACGAATACTATCAATAGTAAAAGCACTAAATAAAAGCCGTGTAATGTGCTCTATCTTATTCCTTGAATAATTATGCTTCTTTGTTCTATTGGTAAGCTTAGAAAGCTTTATTTGCCTTCATTCATGGGTGGCTTACATTTACCATTTTGCCAAAGTAAACAATCTTTATGTGAGGTAGGATAATTAACGGGTAGATAGTAATGTATTAAATTCTCGGCTTTACTTTCTTCACTTTCTTTGTCTTTCATTCTCTCTAAGTCTGCAAGGCGCATTAATAATTCTGCTCTTAACTTTGCATCATGTGTAGAAGAAGCTAATGTGTTTAATTCCCGTATTATTGCCGCTTTATCTCTGTTTTCATTGTTATTTTTTTCCACTTTCTGAATATTAACGGCTGCAAGTTCGTCTAAATACTTCTTAGCATCATCACAACGTATCCAACGTAAAGCCAACCTGTGTATGTTATCATCTGTTGCACATGGTTTTTGCTTTCTGCTTAATTTATACGCCATATCTGCATCGTGTGTAATAAAGAAGCCTGCCAAACAAAATCTTTCTTTCTCGCTTAATCCTTTTTTCATACTACTTAATTTTTTGTTACCAAATTTTGGTATCGTTTCACACCTTACTATAGTAGGGGTATTGGCTTTTAGCCTCAACCCCTACAGAGTTTTATCTATCTTCTCTTTTTCCTAAAATCCCATTGTTTAAATTGAACACAAATTCATCTAAAGAAAAATTAAACTTGCCATTTTCTTTTGCTATATCAACAAATGAAATATGCCTATAGCCCTCCCTTGTGCTAACATTGGCCCCATTCTTTACAAATGGGTAATAACCATGCTCGTCTTCCCATGCACTTATCATTTCAAGTTTTCTTGCAAGCTCTATTAAAAGTTTATAGTATTCTGCAACCTCGCCTGACAAGGTGGTTTCTGCCTCTTTGTTTATAAATGCTAATAGCTTGTCAACATCGTAATAAAATCGCCCCTCACTATAATGTAATGGAACTTTGTCCCATTGGGCAATCATGTACACTTGCCTGCATAATGGTAGAGCTTCATCAAACACCTTATCCCAACGTTCTAACATTTCATTACGCATCTGACTTGGGAAGCGTTTGTCCTGTTTTATACTTATAGCCATTTTGCCCATATAATCATTCAACCAGTCCTCGGATATAGTTTTAAGATCCTCCACGCTTCCAACGGGAAAAATATCATCAATCTGTTTCAACTTATTTACTGCCAAATTGAGTTCTTTCTCATTGTTCAAAATCTTTTTCCCTATATTTTGGGCTTTCAGCTTATCAACCCCTTTGAACGTCTTTTGAGATTCATTTAATTTCTTTGTTTTCATTTCTTGTCTCCTATTTTACGTTTATCAATTAACTCTTTTGCCTTGTTATAGCCGTATCTATCTTGTAAGACCAGCCATGCAACATCATCAAATTGTCCTTTTTCCATTATTGTTGTTTTTTAAGTGTTACCAAATATTGGGTACATTTCACACCTTACTATAGTAGGTTTTTATTTATAGGCAAGTACATTACGCACTTCATCGTCTAACTCGTTTGCGGCATCGTCTGCACTGCTTGTTAAATACTTTTCCCTTACACTATCCAAAGATTGTTTCAAGCGTGAATAATATTTGCGGTCATTGAATAAATGCCTTGCTTTCATTTCTGAAAGTATCTTATCCACATCGCCTGCACCCATGTTGTGAAGTGCAACAGCAAATATATAATCTTTTGCCTCTGTTACATTTTTTACTTTTCCCATGTTTCCAACCCCGTAAAATTTGTTTATATTAAAATACATCTGCCCCCATTTCTCCAACACTTCATTGTAGAAGTCTGTATTACTTAGAGTTGAGGCTAAAACCTCTTGTCGCTGCATCTGTTTGGCAAGACGTGCGTTAAACCTTGCTTCATATCTTAGCACATTACCACACTCATTACAAACACTCGGCATCTCTTTTTTGTTATCCTTGCTTTCTTGTATTTTATCATAGAAGCAAAGTGACTGCAAGTTTTCTTTTCCTCGTGTATAATACAATGTGTTTTGAGTAGCCCTCAAACGTTGAAAATATACTAATGTGCCAAGTATATCAAAGTATGCTTTTGGTTCATTTTGCATAATGAAATCTGCTGCAATATCAAGCCGTGTAACCTTTGCCGTGTTAAGGCTAACATGCAATGTATCACTAACTGCTTCAATTGCTTTCTTTACCTCTCCACGATTAACAAGCATCGTGTTATTGGAATAATAAAAGCCTGACAAACTTCCTTTGATACTTACCCCTGCACCGCCAACACTTATTCTAAGGTTCTCTATATTTCCAACGTTCCAAGCTTCACCAGTATTTTTATTATAACCGCCCCTTTCAAGGCGTTGTGAGAGTCTTGATATATCAGCTTTGTTGAGTGTATAGCTATCTATAAACATGTGTATGGTGTCGTAACCTATCATATTGTTATTGCGGCTTCACGCATAAGTTTTAATTCATTATCAAATTTCCCTAAAGTAAATCCTTTGCGGTACGCATCTATCATTGGGCGACCACCTGCAATAACAAACAATTCAACAAATCCAAAGTTCCTATCAATGACAAATATAAATCCATCGTCTTTTTCTTCAAATAGTGGATTTCTGTCCTTTGTCCGCAATACTTCAAGTTGTGAAGGTTCACCACTGCAAATCCAAGTATCCTGCTCTGTGTTCATCATTAATCTTAAGCCTGATAAGTTAAAACATTTCTTACACGTATTAGGGTTCATTTGTATGTAATACTCTGGTGTGGTCTGATTGTTCTTGCGATTGGGGTTTCTGTCAGATGTATTGAGATTAAAATACATCTGTCCTTTACTCGTTTTCAATTTATCTGTACCAGTCCAATAACCTGCAAATAAAGATAAATCAAAGCGCATTACCTTTCTTTCTACAAGTTCCCCATTCCGCTTAACCTTTGACGTATTGCGCTCAAACCTCATGTAACAAGCAAATTTAGGAGTAATCATAATTTGCCTCCTTTCTTCATGATGTTTGTTTGTGCTTTTGCAACTAATTCATCATTAGTTGCAACACGGCTATTATTTACCCATTCTTCTAACTCTGAACGCTTGAATAAGATGTGCTTACCTGTAGGGGTGTAAAACGGCACCTTGTGTGTACTTGTCAATTTGTAAAGATAGCTTAATGCAAACCCCAAATAGTCTGCTGCTTCTCTTGCTGTTAAAAAATTATTATTATCCATGCTTCTTTTGTTTGCCCTATTAGTGCGCACCTCATAGGAATTATAAGTGCAAAATTAGCCACTAAACTAAGCATAAGAAATAGGATAAAAAAAAGGTAGGAAAATCCTACCTATAAAATCGTGTTACAAAGAAGACAACCACTTGTCTATTATCTCTATCGGCTCTATTATCTTATCATATTTAGGTATACCACGTTTATATCCTCTCCTGCCAATACGTATATTTTCCACTATTCCAATCTTTGCACTTGTCATGTTTGAAATTCTTTTGCCGCTAATTACTACCCCTTTACGACTAACAAAAAACTTATTTTCCTCAGCGATTTTCTGCCAATCAGAAACAATATACCCAAGTTCCTTTAGTCGCATCAGTAAATATCCTAAAACGCCTATGTCTTTTATTTTTATAGGGTGCTCAATAGTATCACATAAAATATTTTTTAAAGTTTCTTTTGAAATAGGCTCTAATACCACATAAGTATTTATAATTGTGAGCAAATTAATTATTTGATTGTCGGCTAAGGTACATTCCATTGTATAATAATAATTATACTCTGGTCGGTTTTCAAAATCTTTTTTTTGTATTTCTAAAACCTTGTCGTAAAGGTCTTCTGCGTTATATTTAAGTGTTCCCATATCCTTAAACCATGGGAGATTCTCCTTAAATCTTTTAGCTTTTAAAAGGTTTTCAGGAGTATTTTTCAATTTCTCTTTTAGATTTGTAGCTCTTTTCATTTTAAGTGCCTTTTAATTATTAGGAAAATCTTTTTGTTAGGTTACTCGCTTTGTATTTGTTTGTAGCAAATAGGGGGTATCCCCCCTGTTGCTACTTATATATTAATGATTTTATCCATTGTATTTGCAGCCTGAACCTGTGCTTCATCAACAATCTTTGCATATATTTGTGTTGTTGATATTTTCAAGTGTCCTAACTGCTTAGAAACAACAGCCAACGGCAAACCACTACTTAATAGAAGTGTTGCGGCTGTATGTCTTGCACAATGAAAGGTTATATTTTTATCTATTCCTGCCATCTTTATCCATCGTCTTAAATACACATTACCTGCATCATTCTTTGGCAAGTCAAATATTGCTTCTGTGTTTGTGCGTTCTCTCTTTGGTATCATGTGCAACGCATTGTCAGGAACATATACCCTTAGTCTCTCCCCCGTCTTGACCATTGATATATCTAAATACGTTCCTATTGTATCTTTGTGAAAGTCTGCCAGTGTTATGCATCTCAAATCAGAATAACGTAAACCTGTAAAGCAACTGAAAAGAAAAGCTGCCTTAATATCTCGTACACCATTATAAGGCACATTAACAAGTTTCTGCACTTCCTCTTTTGTCAAATAAGTGCGTGTCCCTGCTTTAGTTGTAATCTTATCACTTCTATCTAACTTGCCCATAGGGTTGGATATAATAAGACTACTTTTTGCTGCTTTATTTAAGATAAAGTTAAGGTTTCTTTCCAATCTCTTTTGCGTGTTCTGTGTAATCTTTATGTCTTTATTCTTGCTTATATCCTTGGACTTCTGAAAGTTTAAGTTTAAGGCTTCATATTTCAGATAATGAATGAAGTTATATATCCAATCTAAATCAACCCCACCAAGCTTTATATTCTTGTCAAAACGTTTAATATGCTCCAATAGTGCATTGAAACTCGCAAAGTTACTATGCTTATTGCCGCTTATTCTCAAAGCCTCATCTCTCTGTTTCTCTATATAGTCAAGCAATAAAACGTTATTCTTTGGTGTAGGTGAGAAATTAGCGTCTTTGCGTTCTAAATCTACATTCAAAGTATCGCATTCAACATTCTGCAGCCTCAATAATTCTTCATTATTGCGTTTTATTGTATAATCGCTTTCAGGTTTTAATACAACTCCTGTACTAATACGCTTCCGTTTTCCTGCATGGCATGCGTATCTTACTAAAGCAACGTTCCCACTTTTTAGAACTCTGCCAACTAAATAAACTTTGCGTGATTTTCCTTTTGCGTTGAGGCTGTAACCCTCCATAAGGGTTAAAGCATCTCCAAATAATTGTTTCTTTGCCATAATTGTACCTTTTTCCACCTGCAAAGGTACAAAAAAAGTGTGGAAAGTGTGTGGAAAGTATGGAATAATAAAAGGCAAATTAAAGAAACTTAACGCAAAAAGTAGTGTCTATATATTTGCGCATAACAATCTGTAAATTAGTGTCTTTAATTGATATATGTTTCTCTTTTTTGACTTTGAAAATAAGTATAAGTGTGTCAAATCCATACAAGCCCGAATTATATTTGTAATATAAGGACTGCAAAGGTATTACAAGTTTATTATATAGCCAAATTTTCAGTTACTTTTTTATGTATAGAAGCCTAGAACACTATTCTTTCAATGCTATATAAAAATTCCCTACTCCATAATTTAATAGAGCAGGGAAAATTGTATGTTAGAACTTTTTTTATATCCTTATACTTCCTTATCGTATTCCAAATGGAAATTAACAACAGCTTCTATACCCTTCTTCCAAAGGTCTACTGGCATATTTTCATTTGGAGAGTGAATCGCATTTGACTCTAAACCAAAGCCCATTAACACACTCTTCGTACCGAGTAATTTCTCAAATGTAGAGATGATTGGAATACTACCTCCTATACGAACTGGCAACGGACGCTTACCAAAGACAGCTTCAAAACCACGTTCAGCAGCCTTATAAGCAGGAAAATCAATAGGACAAACGTAACCATAACCTCCATGAAGCATTTCTACCTTCACATCAACAGTATCAGGAGATACCTTATTGAAGTAATCTACAACAAGTTGACCAATCTTTTTATAATCTTGATGTGGTACTAGACGTGAAGAAATCTTTGCATATGCCTTTGAAGGTATTACTGTTTTGGCACCTTCGCCTTGATAACCACTCCAAAGTCCGCATACGTCAAACGATGGACGATAGCCTGTGCGTTCGATTGTGCTATAACCTTCTTCGCCAAATATATTCTTTATGCCGAGCGATTTCTTATATTCATCTTCATCGAAAGGTATAGAAGCAACAAGTTCACGCTCTTCTTTTGATGCTTCTTCAACATCATCATAGAATCCTGGGAAGCGTATTTTGCCATCAGGACCCGTTACATCGCCTATCAACTTACATAGAACGTTCGCAGGGTTAGCCACTGCACCACCGAATGTACCAGAGTGAAGATCGCGATTTGGACCAGTAACTTCAATCTGCCAGTATGCCAAACCACGCAAACCTGTTGTAATTGATGGAACATCAGCACCAATAAGTGATGTATCTGATACGAGAATAACATCGCACTTCAACAAATCTTTATGTTCTTCAATGAATGGGCCAAGACTACTTGAACCAATTTCTTCTTCACCTTCAAAGATGAACTTCATGTTATGCTTCAACAAGTCGTGCTTATTGATATATTCAAACGCCTTAGCTTGAATGAATGATTGACCTTTATCATCGTCAGCACCGCGTGCCCAGATATAACCATCTTTGATAACTGGCTCGAATGGTTCAGTCTTCCAAAGTTCAAATGGTTCAGCTGGCATTACATCGTAGTGACCATAAACCAAAACAGTTTTAGCATTTGGATCTACTATTCTTTCTGCATAAACCATAGGATTGCCCTTTGAAGGCATCACTTCTGCTTTATCTACACCTGCTTCCAAAAGTAATTCTTTCCATCTTTCAGCACAGCGTACCATATCTTCTTTATGAGCTGGTTGTGCACTTACGCTTGGAATGCGTATCAGGCTAAATAACTCTTCGAGCATTCTTGCCTCATTTTCTTCTACATATTTCTTTATCATAGTCGTTGATGTTTTGAGATTTCTTTTCATAGTTGCATGCTAAAAAAGCGAATGCACCGCAAATATACTACTTTTTTTCCTAATGTAAGTGGAAAAGAGAATATCTTTTGAGACAAATTCTTATTTCATGCTTACTTTTACTTGTTTATTCCCAGCTTTAACTATGTATACGCCAATCTGCACAGGCAACGAGATACTGGTTGCAGCTGGTACAATGCAACTATAAACGATTACCCCTGCCACATTATATATATGTATATAGGCAGCATTATCTTTGGTTGCTATGAGTATTTTACCGCTTTCGCTTCTGACAGAGATGTCCGAATTTGAAATAACATCAATTCCTAACGTTTGGTCTTCCATAATGTTGGGAACAAATTTCTTCCATTGTGCTGCTTCTTCATAGGCATTTTTACTATCAAGGGGAACATACAATTTGCAAGAACCACCAATATCTCCCGTGCTGACTTGTTCAAAAACATCTGTTCCCATTGCCTCGCCCATTAAAGGTTCCTTTAGTTCGCATTTGATGGTTCTTAACTTTACACAACCATAAAAAGCATCGTTTCCAATATATGCAACATTGTGCGGTATTCTCATTGCTGTCAAACCGACACACCCGTAAAAGGCTTGTGATGATATTTTCGTTACACTTTCAGGGATATTACATTCTCCCTTCTTCCCACTTGGGCATTGAATCAGAATTGATACATCTTTATTAAATAATACTCCATCTACACTACAAAAGTTTTGATTTTTCTCGTCTACATCTATTCTTTCCATTCGTGCACACGACATAAAAGCCCATTTTCCTATTTTTCTAACAAGAGAAGGAAGCTTTACAGAGGTTAAATTATGACAGCCTAAAAAAGATTTATCACCAATAGTTTGTAATGTATTTGGCAAATTTATACCAATAATTCCCTCACACATATAAAAAGCCTGCTTTCCTATTCCAGTAATAGTATATGTTATTCCTTCATTAGTTGCAGTTTCTGGTATAGTTAGAAGTCCTAAAAGTTTTGTAGTATAGCTTCCTCGCGGCTTTTCGGACACGACATTCACCTCTCTTGCTTCTTTATTTGCAACTTTGTAAAAAAACTGTCCATCCGTAAAATCATAGGGTTTAACTTGTGCTTTCAGATTCATTTGTAAACTTGCTAATAAAAAACAAGTAAATCCTAATAAAAGTTTCTTTTTCATGATGAAATAATTTACCGCACATTTGCGCTTTGGTTAATAATACAATAAAAAATATCTCTTATACAAGCATTACCATATTTTGCTAAAGTATCAAGAAATTCAAAGTTAACTTTTTATAACCTAGTCCATAAACTATGAGACTATTGGTTTATATTATTTATATGCTTTTCGCAAATATAGACATAAAAAGTCATAATTACAAATTATCTAAAACTTTTTCCCAAGAGTTTTCTTATATTTTCCTTTTTCTATTACCTATTATAGGCTAAATTAATTACCTTCACATTACGTAAGCTTTACCTAAATAATACAATTTATAAGTAATACAAATTTACTTTAGTTTATTGAGAATAAACAGAATTTTCATTATTATGAGGATATTTTTTCAACTTTTATAAGAGTACTTTGTGGACTTTTATAAAGAACAAAATTACGAATAAAAAAAATATAATTACAAATTTAAAATTTGTAATTATATTTTTATGATTTTGTAATTACAATTTTGTTTTTTATAATTATAATTTTTTCGAAATATTTTCTTGAACTTAAAAGAATAAAAATCTAATTCTTTTCCAAACTTCATTTACCTAGGGTAATTCAGTTAATTCCCTCTTAAGAATCTCTGGAGACTGTCAAATGCCAG
>NZ_JABZSJ010000084.1:0-7888 GCF_015262605.1 Prevotella aurantiaca
TTACAGGATAATATACTATGAATCAGGATAATATTAGGTTTTTAAGGGAGGACTATGTATGATGATAATAATAGAATTGTCTTTACGTTAGTATAAACAAAAAGCGAATTGTTCAAAAAGAACAATTCGCTTTTATTTTTTGTATCTTAACCAAAAAAACGTTGTTTATTTTGCGTAAGAAACACTGCGTGTCTCGCGGATAACAGTTATCTTTACTTGCCCAGGATAAGTCATTTCGTTTTGAATCTTTTCTGCAATTTCACTACTTAATTGCTCGCTTTGAACATCGTCCATCTTATCAGCACCAACAATAACACGGAGTTCTCGACCTGCTTGTATTGCATAAGTCTTTGTTACGCCTGGATAACTCATTGCAATTGCTTCCAAATCGTTTAGACGTTTGATATATGCTTCTACAATTTCACGACGTGCCCCTGGACGTGCTCCAGAAATAGCATCACATACTTGAACAATTGGAGCAATAAGACTTGTCATCCCTATTTCATCGTGGTGTGCAGCAATTGCGTTGCAAATTTCAGGTTTCTCTTTAAACTTCTCTGCAATACGTCCTCCGTATAATGCGTGAGGAAGTTCAGTTTCTTCATCTGGCACTTTACCTATATCGTGTAATAAACCTGCACGCTTTGCTTTCTTAGGATTAAGCCCAAGTTCACTCGCCATAATGCCACAAAGATTTGCAGTTTCACGCGCATGTTGAAGGAGGTTTTGTCCGTATGAAGAACGATATTTCATTTTACCGACAATACGAATTAACTCTGGATGTAATCCGTGAATACCTAAATCTATGGCTGTACGTTTACCAGTTTCAATAATTTCATTGTCTAATTGCTTCTTGACTTTCGCCACTACTTCTTCGATTCGAGCAGGGTGAATACGACCATCAGATACCAATTGGTGAAGTGCCAAACGACAAATTTCACGTCTTACAGGGTCAAAACCTGAAATTACAATTGCTTCAGGGGTATCATCAACCACAATTTCAACACCTGTGGCAGCTTCAAGGGCACGAATGTTACGACCTTCACGGCCAATGATTCTACCTTTTACTTCGTCGCTTTCAATATGGAATACGCTAACAGAATTTTCGATAGCAGTTTCTGTCGCAACACGTTGAATAGTTTGAATAACTATCTTCTTAGCTTGTTGGTTAGCATTTAGTTTTGCTTCATCAACTATTTCGTTGATATATGATGCTGCATTAAGTTTCGCCTGGTCTTTCAGACTTTCTACAAGACGATTCTTTGCTTCTTCAGCACTTAAGCCTGAAAGTTCTTCAAGCTTTGCGCGTTCTAATTCTTTTTGCTTTTCTAATTCTTGTTCCTTAACCATCAGCAACTTTTTATCGTTGTCAATACGTTGTTGCTGCTGTTCAACTTCTTGTTTGCGACGATTCATTTCGTCTAAACGTTGGTTCAAAGTAATCTCTTTCTGTTTTAAACGATTTTCGTTTTGTTGAAACTTATGATTTCTCTGTTGAACCTCTTTTTCGAGTTCACTTTTTTTGTTAAGGAACTTCTCTTTAACCTCAAGTAGTTTCTTTTCTTTCAATACCTCTGTGTCCTTTTCAGCTTTCGCCATAGCATCTTTGTATTGACTATCAATAATATAGCGGAATACAGCGTAGCCAATGATGAAACCTACTACAAGACATACGATAGGTATGATTATTGTTATCAGATTCATTTAATTATTTATAATGTTTATTTATCTTGGTTATTTCTTTAGTGCTTCTTCTATCTCTAAAGTGAGTTTGCCAAGAATATCGTTGAATGGTGCAGTATCGTTTCGTGCGCCTTCCTTTTTATAGTGAAGTGCAATGTCTAACATTGCCATATATAAAATGTCTTTGTCGCTTTTCTTGCCTTTAAAATAGGTTGCATATGTATTTACAGTGTCAGTAATTAGTTTTGATGCAGCACGGTAATACTCTTCGTCTTCACGAGGAATATTTACCGATAATTCTGTATCGTATACATGCAATCTTATATGCAATTTATCGTCTGCCATTCAATTCTAGGTTATTTTTCACTAATGAGAGTGATGCACTTGTTTACATCGCGGATAAGTTTTGATATACGTTTCTGAGCTCCTTCCATATCGCTATCAGAAATTTCTATCATCTTAGCTATTCTTAATGAATTATAGTCGCTTTGCGCTTGTTTCAGCTGTGCTTCAAGTTTTGCAATTTCTTTTTCACGCTGGTCCACCAAATCATACAACTCGTTATTTTCTTTTTTTATCTCTTCATATTGAAGGATCATTTGTCTAACACGAGTCGCAAAAGTATTTAGTGTCTTTTCATTCGCATTCATTTTTCTCCATCATTTTGGCTACAAATTTACGTTAAAGTTTTAATTTAACAAAATTTCCAACCAATTTTTTCTATTCAACGACGGAACTATCTTTTATTTTGTTGTTGCTTCGTCACCATTCTGCTTAGGTTCTTTCTTTGCTAACAGAACGATTTGATAGACAAATTCAGTTGCCCATTGACGTGAAAAACCTAGACGTTGTGATAATTGACGAACTGACATAACAGTTTTAATGACCCCAGGATCTGAATAATCGTTCTTGGTATAAATATCATTAATTGTCTTTTCTGTCATTGTATAGATGATTTTTTTAAAGAAACCTGGTACGCGAAGTTTAAACTTCATCAAGTTTCCAATAAGCATCATTAAATCTTGTGAGTAAGCTTGGAATTGATAAAGATATCCTTGTGCATCTTGTATTTTCTTACAGTTCTTTTTGATGCTGGCATCTACTTCATCAAAGAACAAATCGCTAGTCCCATATAGGTTCTTCATCGTTTTTCTTACACTATTCTTTTCGCCAACTCCTAATTTATTATTAACAGTTGGTACACGGAAAGTTTGTTTGTAAGTGCGAAGGTCGGGCAACATCGTTAAATTTGTAATGCCTAATCTTGCAGCAAGGGCTGCTTGGAAGTAAACACGTACTAAAGTCATATAGTCGTTCATACCGCCAACCTTTTCCTGCTCTTTGTTATTTCCTTTAAATATTTTAGAAAATATTCCCATTTTAGTTCATGAATGAATTTTATTACTAATAGAGTCTATACTCTTTTGCGCTTGCAAAGTTAAGAAAATAAAATAAGATTTATGATAATAAGCATATTTTTTTTGATTCTTGTACCATTAATAGTTTAGTTTGAATAGATAAATTTCCTATCGGTTTTATATTAGCTTTTAGAAGGAAAAAGTATTTTTAAAACATTTTTGAAACAAATATTTAGAAAGTAATAAAATGGTTTAATACTTATACTTAACTTGCTGTGTTATAAGCAAAGATATATTCTGCCCCTCTGATTATATGTAGTAAGCTTTTAATGAAAGATAATTACTAACGAAAATGTAATTACGTTTTATAAAATTCGTAATTACATTTTTCTAATTTTTAATTACTTTTTTATCTTACATGAAATACAAATAACAAATTATGATTTGTGTACTTTTATTGGTTAAATTTCTTCCATTTATTTCCTTGTTTTTTGAGGTGTTATTATTATAAAAATATAAAGTTCTTAGCTTCTTTTGTTGATGGTGTTTTGTTTATAGATATCTGTTCCTGTATTTGCGTTTTGCTTTATTGTCTTTAGTCGGATGATAGAAACTTTTAAGAAGAAGTTTGTCTTTATGCTATTTGATGTAAAAAGTTTTAGTGTGCAGTAACATTTTTTATAATAGATGCATTGAATATCAATTAAATTGATTACCTTTGCGAACAATAAACAGAATAACTCAGAATTGAATGAGGGATGATAAATATTTGCGAGTAGCTATTGGAATATTTTTAAGAAATGTGAAGATTGAGGAAAGCGTATTGTTTACTTGTTCTGACTGGGCGTAAAATCAACATAAATTAAGTATCTTAAATAAAAAAAACAAGTATGAAAGGTATTGTTCTTGCAGGAGGTTCAGGTACTCGCCTTTATCCAATCACAAAAGGCATAAGTAAACAGTTGATACCTATTTATGATAAACCAATGATATATTATCCGATTTCTGTATTGATGCTTGCAGGCATAAAGGAAATATTGATTATATCAACACCATACGATTTGCCAGGATTTAAACGCCTTTTGGGAGATGGTCATGAGTTAGGAGTAAGTTTTGAATATGCAGAACAACCCTCTCCTGATGGATTGGCGCAAGCTTTTATCATCGGCGAGAAGTTTATTGGTGATGATTCTGTTTGTTTAGTGTTAGGTGATAATATTTTTTATGGAGCAGGATTCACTGGATTATTGGAAGAGAGTGTAAAGAATGCCGAGGAAGATGGAAATGCCACTGTATTTGGTTATTTTGTTAATGATCCAGAACGCTATGGAGTAGCAGAATTTGATAAAGTAGGAAATTGTCTTAGCATAGAAGAGAAACCAGAACATCCAAAAAGTAATTATGCTGTAGTAGGATTGTATTTTTACCCAAATAGTGTTGTTGAAATTGCAAAAAATATTAAGCCATCAGCAAGGGGAGAATTAGAAATAACCACAGTTAATCAAGAATACTTGGCAAAGCAAGAATTAAAGGTACAGACATTGCAGCGAGGCTTTGCATGGTTGGATACAGGTACACATAATAGTCTGTCAGAAGCTAGTACATTCATAGAGTGTATAGAAAAGCGTCAAGGTTTAAAGATTGCTTGTCTTGAAGAAATTGCTTACAAAAAAGGTTGGATAAGCAACCAACAACTTAGAGAAAATGCTGAGATAATGAAGAAAAATGAGTATGGTCAATATCTTCTTTCTCTCGTAGACAACAATATCAATGAATAGAATAGTCTTATTATGATAGAAGAAAAGAAGAACGCAGAAAAAGAATACGTACATGAAGAAAACGAGAAATCGTTTATCAATTTTGAGTTAATCTATCGTACAGTAATCCTTAATTGGTATTGGTTCATACTTTCCATAATTATTTGTGTAGGTTTGGCAGCTATTTACTTGCGCTATACAACACCTACTTACCAAACAGTTGCAAAGTTACTTATCAAAGAACAAGAGAATAGTAAAAGATCTGGTGTCAAGTATTCAACAAATCTTGGAATTATGTCTAATTCTGAAGGTATAGAGAATGAAGTGGAAATACTTGGTTCAAGATCTCTTGCACAAGAAGCTGTACGCGATTTAAAACTTTATGCAACTTATACAACAAAGGGTAGGTTGAAGACCATTACATATTATGGAGATCAGCCCTTAAATGTTGATATTGACGGCGAGCACTTAGATCGTTTGAATAGACCTATAGAACTTTCAATCAAACGCGATAGTAATACTCTTATTTTATCGGGCAGTTATTCTGTTCCAATAAATGAACGTGATGCTGAAGGTCCATTTGTATTAAATCGCAAGTTCTATTCGTTGCCTCATACTATAGTTACTCGTGCAGGAACCATTACGATTAGTTCAAATCGTGGCAGAAACTTACGTAAGGGTGAAGAAATGAATGTTACATTACAATCACCTAAAGATGCTTGTGGTAAATATGTTAGTGATTTGCAAATAACACGAGGTTCACAAGGAACGAGTATTGCATTTCTTAAGATGGTTGATGAAAATCCCAATCGAAGCATTGACTATTTAAAGCAACTTATTGTTGCATACAACCGTCAAGCAAACGAAGATAAGAATACGATAGCACTGAGTACAGAGCGTTTTATAAGCTCTCGTCTTAGTAAAATTAGCCAAGAATTAGGTGTAACGGAAGGAAAACTGCAAAGCTATAAGCAGCAGAATGGTGTGGTAGAACAACAATTGAATGCTGCAAGTAGTTTCTCTAATCAAACAGTGACTGAACAGAAACTTACTGAGATTGAAACTCAAATTCAACTCTTTAATAGTGTTGCTTCAGAAGTGAAGAACTCTTCTAAAGATTTCTCACAAGTAATTCCTTCAGATGTAGGTTTGAGCGATGCCACTGCATCAAGTCTTATCAATAAGTATAACGAATTAGTGTTGGAACGAAATCGTCTTCTTCGTAGTGCTTCGGTAAACTCACCTGTAGTAGAACCTCTCACAGACCAAGTAAGAATACTCAATGCAAATATCCGTCGTGCTATTGAAACTGCACGTAATAATTTGCAAATTCAAAAAGATGCTATTGTTGGACAATTTAATAAGTATAATTCGCAAGTATCTGAAGCTCCTAAACAAGAAAGAATGATACAATCTATCGATCGTGAGCATGAAGTTATGTCCAGCTTGTTCTCTATGTTATTACAAAAACGTGAAGAGAATAGCATGTCTCTTTCTGCAATAGTTGATAAAGGCAAGCTAATAGATGAACCACAATTTGCGGGTATTGTTAGTCCAAATACACAAATGATTTATCTTATTGCTTTAGCAATTGGTCTTCTTCTACCTGCACTTATTTTGTTCCTTATCCAACTCTTTAGATATAAGATTGAAGGACATGACGATGTGGCTCGACTTACTAAGTTGCCAATTATTGCTGACGTTCCTGTTGCGAGCAATGCTGCAAAGGGTAAGGCTGATATTGTAGTACACGAAAACCAAAATAACCAAATGGAAGAAGTCTTCCGAGCAATGCGTACAAATATACAATTTGTTTTGGAAGAGAATCAGAAGGTTGTTCTCTTCACTTCTTCAACTTCTGGTGAAGGTAAGACCTTTACGGCAGCTAACCTTGCTGTTAGTTTCGCATTGCTAGGAAAGAAAGTAGTGTTTGTTGGTTTGGATATTCGTAGACCTCGTCTTGCTGAACAGTTTAAAATAAATGACCATAAGCATGGTATCACTAACTTGTTAGTGAAAAACGATCTGACTTTAGAAGACTTGAAGGAACAAATTATTCCATCTGGTGTGAATGACCACTTAGACCTGTTGATGGCTGGACCTATACCTCCTAATCCAACAGAATTGATATCACGCCAATCTTTGAATACAGTATTCTATTTCTTACGTCAAGAATATGACTATGTAATAGTCGATACTGCTCCTGTCGGACTTGTTACTGATACATTACAAATTGGTAGAATTGTAGACGCAACCATTTATATGTGTCGCGCAGATTATACATTGAAATCGTCTTTCAGTATGATAAATGCACTTTCAGAAGAAAAGAAACTTCCAAAGATGAATATTGTTCTGAATGGTGTTGATATGTCTAAAAAGAAGTATGGTTACTACTACGGATATGGACGTTATGGTAAGTATGGACGTTATGGTCAAGGAAAATACGGCAATTATGGTACATATGGAAACTATGGAAGTTTTGGAAACTATAGGAGTAGTAAGTATGGAAATAAAGAGGATAATTCTATAAAACGATAACGATAAAAATGATGTACAAGAAGTGTGTCAGCGTTTATACATTGTCACACTTCTTTTTCTTTATGCAATTATGATTATAGCAGTAGATTTTGACGGAACAATTGTAGAACATAAGTATCCTAAAATTGGAAATGAAGTACCATTTGCAACAGATACTTTAAAAGAATTGATAAAAGACGGACACCAACTAATACTTTGGAGTGTAAGAGAAGATGATTTATTACAAGAAGCAGTAGATTGGTGTCATAACCACGGAGTTGATTTTTGGGCTGTTAATAAAGATTATCCTGAAGAAGAGCAGTCTAAGAATAATCATTTCTCAAGAAAATTAAAAGTTGATATGTTTATTGACGACCGAAATGTTGGTGGATTACCTGATTGGGGTACCATTTATCATATGATAAAACATAATGAAACTTGGGAAAGTATGCGTTATAATAATAGTTCTGTCTACCAAGAACCTAAAAGAAAAAAACATTGGTGGAATTTTTAGTTGATTTTTGGCGTAATGGACATTTGGTAGGCTGAAAGCTCACGGAACGCTTTTATTTA
>NZ_JABZSJ010000085.1:0-7834 GCF_015262605.1 Prevotella aurantiaca
CAAGGTAAAGGAAGAATAAAAAGAGGATGTATCAATTTTGACACACCCTCTTTTACAATGTCGTACAGATATTATTGCTTTCTGTTAGAATAATATTTGACAAAACAAACAGGTGATAGCGTAATATTATTGCGAATTTATGCCGTAGCCAAATAGTGCAAAATCACCTTTCAAAGGGTCGTCAGGAAAGACTTTTAGTAAGGAATCCGATAATCGTCGGGCCACACTCATGGTAGCAGACGAGGTATTTAACAACTTCAAGTGAGTTGCTTGCTGCAACACATGCGTATCTAAGGGAATTATAAGCGACTGTTTATCGATGAAATCGTGCCATATTCCCAAATCAACGGGAGAGTTATTACGAACCAGCCAACGTAGGAACATACATATACGCTTACACGATGAAGATGCGTTCTTCGGCACAATGCCCATTACTTGTTGTTCTGCAAAGAATGTACACAGGGCATTTACAGCAACAATGGCCTTTATTTTGGTGTTTGTTTCACCTTTTATATCGTATGCATAATGTTTTATGTAGTTGCTGATTGTGCCATATTGGTTCAGCATTTCAGCAAGTGCTGAGAAGAATAAATGCATGGTATGATTGGTATATAGGCGATAAAAACATGCGGAATCATCGGGAATATCGTGACGAAAGGTCTCTTCTCTAATCCAATTGTATGGATTGCCTTCTTCACAATCAAGTATATACTGAATCCGCGGCATAAATACTTTGCGCGAGCCGTAGCTTAAACATGCAGCAATGAAAGCCATAACCTCCTTGTTTTGGTTGCCTTCAACTTGGTGCATGAACCAAGATGGATCACCATTAAGAAAGTTCTCGTTCTCATATAAAGCAGCAAAAGCTACGAGTTTATCCTTCGTAGCTTTGCCTATTCGTTGTGTCTGACTCAAAATAATGCTTTTATTCAGCTCCTAATTTCAATATTTGTTCGGCGTGTTCCTTCACTTTAATCTGCTTAGGAGTGAAGATTTCTTCTACCAAACCCTCTTCATTGATAATAAAAGTAGTGCGATAAGTGCCCATATAAGTACGTCCACACATCTTCTTTTCGCCATAAACTCCAAACGTTTCGTTCAGTTTCTTGTCTACATCGGCTATCAATGGGAAAGGAAGATTGTATTTTTCAATAAACTTCTTGTGCGATTTCTCGTCTTGAACACTTACGCCAATCACAGCATAACCACGCTTTTGCATCAACTCATAGTTATCGCGTAGACTGCAAGCCTGTGATGTACAGCCCGGAGTAGAGTCCTTAGGATAGAAGTAAAGTACAATCTTCTTGCCTTTATAATCGCTTATTTTAATTTCTTTTCCGTCTTGGTCAGTTCCCAAAAGTTCAGGAACTTTATCTCCTATTTCCATATTTAATATTGTTTAAAATGTTTGATTGAGTTACTATTGTGGCAAAGTTAGTTATTTTTCTTGTATCTATTCCATTTTTATTGAATATTATCTTTAAAATTAAAGTAATACACCTTTTTTACGACAGTAAAGTTTAGATTTACAGATAAATTCCTTTTCTGAATCTTGTAGCCTGTTAATGGTTGAATCATTGAGTTTTGCACGGATTGTTGTTCTGTTTATTACACATTCTTTCTGATTCGTTAAAGTTTAATAACAAGATACGTGTTTTTCAGCTACGAAGGACAATTCATGCATAAAAAATGCTACATTTGCAGAGTATATACAAAACAAACAAAGACTAATAGATGGAATTTTTAGTAATTGCAGAATTACTCGTGGTCTTAGCTATGATTTTTATCGGCGCACGAGTTGGAGGGATTGGATTAGGAATTTATGGTATGGTTGGCGTTTTCGCCCTTGTATTTGGCTTCGGACTTAAGCCAGGCTCAGCACCAATCGACGTAATGATGATTATTGTTGCGGTTATTACAGCAGCTGCAGCATTGCAGGCTTCGGGCGGTTTAGAATACTTAGTGGGAGTCGCAGCTAAGTTTTTGAGGAAACACCCCGAGCATATTACCTACTTTGGTCCGCTCACTTGCTGGTTGTTCTGCCTTGTTGCAGGAACTGCTCATACCTCTTATTCGTTGTTACCTATTATTTCTGAAATTGCGCAAGCAAACAAAATACGTCCTGAACGTCCAATGAGTCTGAGCGTTATTGCTGCCTCATTAGGTATTACAGGAAGTCCTGTAAGTGCTGCAACCGCTGCTTTAATTAGCCAAGATATTCTCGGAGCAAAAGGTATAGAGTTAGGAACAATCCTTATTGTTTGTGTACCTGCATCGTTAATAGCTATTCTAGTGGCAGCCTTTATACAAAATCGAGTAGGTAAAGAGTTAGAGGATGACCCTGAATATAAGCGTAGAGTTGCAGAAGGAATTATCAATCCAGAAGAAGATGCACGCAATCTTGAAATTGCAGAAGAACATCCTAACCCACGTGCAAAGTATTCTGTTTGTGCATTCTTTGGTGGTGTTCTTTTAGTAGTTGTCTTTGGTTTCTTCCCTAAATTGCGCCCTGAAGGAGTAACGATGAGTCAGACAATAGAAATGATAATGATGTCAGTTGCTGCGTTAATCTTGCTGGTAGGTAAAGCAAAAGCAAGTGATGCAGTAAATGGAAATATATTTAAAGCAGGAATGAATGCTGTTGTTGGTATCTTCGGTATTGCATGGATGGGTAGCACTTTCTACACAGGTAATGAAGAATATCTTAATCAAGCACTCTCTGGAATGGTTGCTAGTGCACCTTTCTTGTTTGCTGTTGCCTTATTTATCATGAGTATTATGCTCTTCTCGCAAGCTGCAACTGTAAGTACACTCTATCCTGTTGGTGTAGCATTGGGTATCAATCCTATGTTGCTGGTGGCAATGTTCCCAGCTTGTAATGGCTATTTCTTCTTGCCAAATTATCCAACTGAGGTAGCTGCACTTGACTTTGACCGTACAGGAACAACGCATGTAGGCAAGTATGTAATCAATCATAGTTTCCAATTGCCAGGGTTTGTAACAACATTTGTTTCTATTGGAGTCGCAGCACTGATTATACAATTCCTTTAAAAAGGTCGTATTGTTCGGTAAAAAAGAATTATCAGCTTATCTATAAGGATTATACTTTTCAATCAAAAGAATTATACCATTCGTAAAAAAGAACGATTAAGGTAAAAAGAACAATAAACATTAACAACTTATCAAAAAACAATTATTATGGGAAAAATTAAGTTTTCATTTCTAGTAGCATTGAGTCTGTTGATGACTACAGTCGCATTTGCACAAAAACCTAAAATCCGTATCTTAGCAACAGGTGGTACAATTGCAGGTGTTTCTGCGTCAGCTACAAGTTCTGCTTATGGCGCTGGTCAAGTAGGAGTTCAGACATTGATAGATGCTGTGCCACAAATAAAGGACGTTGCAAATGTTTCTGGTGAGCAAATTGTAAATATTGGTAGTCAGGATATGAATGATGAAGTTTGGCTAAAGTTAGCAAAGCGCATCAATCAATTGCTGAATGAAGAAGGTTACGATGGTGTTTTGATTACTCACGGAACTGATACGATGGAAGAAACAGCCTATTTCCTTTCATTGACAGTTCATTCTGATAAGCCAGTTGTATTGGTTGGTTCTATGCGTCCATCTACTGCTATCAGTGCAGACGGTCCCGCTAACCTTTATAATGGTATTTGTGCAGTAGCCGATCCATCTTCAAAAGGACAGGGAGTAATGGTTTGTATGAACAATGAATTGTTTGAAGCAAAGTCTGTTTTGAAATCTCATACTACAGACTGCGCGACTTTTAAAGGCGGTATTTATGGTGCAATGGGCTATGTTTACAATGGAAAGCCTGTTTATTTGCACAAGCCAATGGCAAAGCAAGGTCTTCAATCAGAGTTCGATGTTAAGAACTTGACTTCGCTTCCTAAGGTTGGAATCGTCTATGGTTACGCTAACTGCTCTGCACTTCCTATGAAAGCATTTGTAGATGCTAAGTATGATGGTATCGTTTTAGCAGGTGTAGGCGATGGAAACTTCTATAAAGATGTATTCGATGTTGCTTTAAAGGCTGTTGCTAATGGTATCAATGTAGTACGTTCAAGTCGTGTTCCATTTGGTCCTACCAATCTTAATGGTGAGGTAGACGATGCCAAATATCATTTTATTGCATCTTTGAACCTTAACCCACAAAAGGCTCGTGTACTTTTGATGCTTGCTTTGACTAAAACAAAAGATTGGCAGAAGATTCAGCAATATTTCGCTGAGTACTAATCACTGTTCTCATAACATTGTAAAGGAGTAATATTTTTGTTTTGCTCCTTTACGATAACTAAACTATTCTTTTATTTACAACATAAAAACAAATGATAATGAAACATACTTTACTTTTAGGCGCATTGTTAGCTGTTGCAACAAGTGGTATGGCACAGGATAACCATGGTTATGGTGCAGGCGATGGTGATTTTAAGTCGCTTTCTGAAGAGATTGCAAAGTTGAAGAAACATAACGACATGTTCAATGTTTATTTCAACTATGCTGCTTCTGGACAAGTTTCGCAAGATGCCAATAAAGATTGGGGAACAAAATTTGCCAATAAGCAGTTGCGTATCGAAATTAAAGGTAATCTAACCGATAAACTTTACTATCGTTTCCGCCATCGTTTGAACAAAGCTAATAGTGCTCAGAACGAGGATAACTTTGCCAAAGCTACCGATATTATGATGGTTGGCTACAAGTTTTGCGATAAGCTGAAAATTGAAGCAGGTAAGATGTGTCAGATTTGGGGTGGATTTGAATTCGATGAAAACCCAATGGTTATCTATCAATATTCAGATATGGTTGATAACATGGATAACTTTATGGCAGGTGTAACAGTAAGTTTAAAACCAGTTCCAACACAAGAATTTGCATTCGAAATAAGCAATGCGAACAATAATAAGTTCGCAACCGAGTACGGAAGTGCTCCTGTGTCTTTAGAAAAGAATGGAACACGCGCTTTGGAAGCTTCTAAAAATCCGCTTACTTACATTGCAAACTGGAACGGAAGTTTTTTCGGTGATAAATTGCTTACACGTTGGTCATGGGGTATTCAGACACAAGCCAAACATAAATACTCTCGTATGTTGATTTTAGGACAACAGTTGAATCTTCCTAAATTGCAATGGTATCTTGATTATATGGGAGCATTTGATGGTTTAGATCGTCTGAAGATTGCTTCAAGCGAAATAACAGCAGTTCCTTCATATGCAGGAGAATCATACTTTAGCGATGTTCATTACAATTCGTTTATTACTAAACTGAATTGGCAATTTGCTCCAAAATGGAATCTCATGGTGAAAGGTATGTACGAAACAGCAAGTGTTACAAAAGTGGCACAACTAAAGAACTACCGAAAGAGCTTCGGTTATATTGGAAGCATAGAATATTATCCTGTTAAGAGTCAAGACTTCCGTGTATTCTTGGCTTACGTTGGTCGTAAGTTCGATTATAGCAAGGCATCAGGTTTGCAAGACTACAATACAAATCGTATAGAACTTGGATTTATGTATAGAATTAAAGCTTACTAAAACATAAAGTTTAAAGGTAAAAGAATGTCGGATTAGAATTCGAAACCTTAAACTTATAGTAAACTAAAGCGTCCTATCAAACTCGCTTCTTGAGTTCTGATAGGACGCTTTCCGTTATTTCTATTTTCTCAGTCATCTAAAAATGTAATTCCAATACTAAATATCAAAGAATTGCGGTTGCTTTCAAAATGGTTGTATTTCCTATTCTATATGTGCAATTTTAACTTTATGATATACGACGAAACACTAACATAAAGTTAAGTAATATAACGTTTGTGTTTCACTAATAAAGTTTCTTTTTATAGAAATGGAACAATTCGTTTTGAAGACGTCTGAATGAGCATGCAAAATGCTGGCTTTGTGAGTTTTGTAATGTTTGTTAAATATTGCTAACTTTAAAATGTTTCCTACTAAAACTGCCCCTACCAGCTAATAATTTGCTACATTTGCAATGTAAAGTAGAGATGGTAGAAAGGATTGCAGACAACTTCTTATTGACACTATTCTGTTTATAAAAAGAGCTGTGCCAAAGAGTTGAAAACACAACGTAAATACTATAAAGATGCAAAACTTGAGAAACTACAAAAGATTTACGCTACATTATCATATTTACGAAAATAAAACCGTCCTATTAACAATGAACTTAAACACAATATCTAATTTATAAAAATTTGCATTATCATGGCAAACGAGACAAACAACAAAGAATTCCGTATTGAGAGCGATCTCTTAGGCGAACTTCAAGTACCAGCTAACGCATACTACGGTGTACAAACACAGCGTGCAGTAAACAACTACCACATTTCTGGAAAAAGAATGTGCGACTACCCAGATTACGTTATCGCAATGGCTTATGTTAAGTTGGCTGCTGTTGAAACCAACCGTGAATTAGGTGAAATCAACGACGAAATCTGCGATGCAATGGCACAAGCATGTCGCGAAATTATTGATGGTAAGTTCCACGAAGACTTTGTAACCGATATGGTACAAGGTGGTGCTGGTACATCAGTAAATATGAATGCTAACGAAGTTATCGCTAACCGTGCATGCGAAATACTCGGTCATCAGAAAGGTGAACACAAATATTGTGCTCCTAACGACCATGCTAACTGCGGACAGTCTACAAACGATGCATATCCAACAGCAATCCACGTGGCATTGATTCGTATGAACAAGACATTGGTAGAGAAGTTGGCAAAGCTTGTTGCTTCTTTCCGTAAGAAGGCAGAAGAATTCAAGCACGACATTAAGATGGGTCGTACACAGCTTCAAGATGCAGTCCCAATGACAAGCGGTCAGGAATTTAATGCTTTTGCTAATTTGCTCGAAGCTGAAATTGCTAATTTGAATAAGAGTGCAGAAATGTTCCTCGAAATAAACATGGGTGGTACAGCTATTGGTACAGGTTTGAATGCTGCTCCTGGCTTCCCAGAAATCTGTGCTAAGAAGTTGAGCGAATTTACAGGAATGACATTCAAAGCAAGTGAAGATCTCGTTGCTGCTACTCCTGATACCACAGATCTTGTACAGTATAGTGGTGCAATGAAGCGTTTGGCTATTAAACTTTCTAAGATTTGCAACGACCTTCGTCTTATGGCTTCTGGTCCTCGTTGTGGTCTTCATGAAATAAACCTTCCTCCAATGGCACCAGGTTCAAGTATCATGCCAGGTAAGGTAAACCCTGTTATCCCAGAAATTACTAACCAAACATGCTTCAAGGTAATTGGTAACGATACAACTATAATGCTCGCAGCAGAAGCTGGCCAGTTGCAGTTGAACGTTATGGAACCTATAATCATGCAGTGCTTGGTAGAAGATATTACATGGATGGGTGAGGCTTTCGATACTCTTCGTGAAAAATGTATCGATGGTATTACTGTAAACAGTGAGCATAATGCAGCTACTGTAAAGAACTCAATTGGTATCGTAACAGCTCTTAACCCATATATTGGTTACAAGAACAGTACAAAAATTGCAAAGAAAGCACTTGAAACTGGTGGTTCTGTTTACGACCTCGTACTCGAAGAAGGTGTTCTTACCAAAGAACAACTCGACAAGATTCTTTCTCCAGAGCACATGCTTGATTCTGAAGAGAAAGTAAAGTAAGGCAAAATCCTTATTATACATATAAATAAAAAAACTCTGTGCATAGATTGCGCAGAGTTTTTTTATGCTCTGAGCTAATATATGAATAGGGTAGGAGAATTAAATTCTTATACTTTATAGTATGTAGTCCCCCCTTAAAAACCTAATATTCCTCTGATTCATAGTATATTATCCTGTAA
>NZ_JABZSJ010000027.1:0-33372 GCF_015262605.1 Prevotella aurantiaca
ATGAAAAAGAGAGCATTATGCCCCCTTTCAGGAGTACATTTGACCATTAAGCCAATTTTTTTGTTATCTTATTCTTGCTAATAAGAGTCCATTCACTTCCATTTCTATTTTTTGAGAATGGCTATCATATATTGATTCTGTTTGAAGTATCGGATATAATTGGGTTTATAGCTTACCTTAATGGTGAAAAAACGGTATTAAAAAAGCCGGCATCTAACGATGTCGGCTTTTTATTTTTATTGTCTTAAAAAATTTGAGAGATGAAACTTCACAGTTTCGTACTTGTTTTATTAGAAAATGATTTGTTTTATAGAGAAAGCATTAAAATGATATTCTTTTCAATTGTAATCTATATCGGTGATTGTACTAACCTTTTGGGTTGAATCAATCTTTGTAGAGTCTGCCTTTGCCACTGCAGGACCTTTAGGTGCCTTATTTGTATTTGACATTTCTACGGGTTGTTGAGTAGTAGGCTCAGCATTATTTAATGTTTCTTGCAAAGCATTTTGCAATGTTAGCAGAATAGCTACAACCGCTGCTGCCTTGAAAAGAGGCATTAACCGCTGGCGCATTGTGATAACACGAGCCTTTACAGGTTGATCTTCATTCACCTTTTCAAGAATCTTTTGGTCAAAGTCATCGCCTAGAATGTCGGCTGCCTTTTGTTCCTGTTCGTAAACAAACAAGTCTTTATAAGGCTGCAAATTGGCAGGAACTTCTCCTTGAGAGAAGAACAAACGAAGTATCTCTTCCTCTTGGAGAGATGTCTCGCAGCGCCAATAACGCTCCATTAACTGTTCAATGTACTTATAATCCATATTCTTCTATTTTCTGAAATCTTTGTTTTACCGCTTGGCGAGCACGGAAAATATTTATTTTTACTTGTTCTTCCGTAATGCCTAAGATGTCCGCAATTTCTTTATATTGTTTGCCTTCAAAGTCGCGTAGTTGTATGCAGGAACGCTGCTTTTCAGGCAGAGAGTTTATAATTTCCTTTACTACACGCAATCGATCCTGGGTTATCAATTGGTCTTGCGGAGTGGAAGTGTGAGCAGAGTCAAACTTTTGCTCCTCTAAAGAGTCATTTTGATTATCTCGTTTCTTCAGCCTATCAAGCGAAATATTTCTACATACTCGCAAACTATAGGCTTCTATGGAATCGATACTGCTCCATTCGTAGCGTTTGTCCCAAACTTTTATCATTGTGTCTTGTACTATGTCCTCTGCTTCTTCCCTGTTTAGGGTAATGCGGAGGGCAAGCCTGAAGAGCTGATTCTTCAGTGGTAACACGTCATTTCGGAAACTCACTTTTTCCATACTCTCTGTTTGTAAGACGAATTAGTAGGCTTGGAAGTTACAAGATAAGTACAAAAAAGTTGCACTTTAACCTTTGTTAAGAACCTGAATACAATTTCTTATAGGGAAAAACTATAATTGTTAGCTTGTGCCGATGCACCCTATTTGGAGTTTTTTACTCCAAATAGGTGTAGCCATAGAGGCCACTGCGGTAGTTGTTGAGGAATTCTTTTCCCTCTTCGAGCGATATTTTTCCTTGTTTTACGCTCTTTGTTACCCATATTTCAAGTTGGCGTACCAGTTTCTTAGGGTTGTATTGAACATATTCGAGCACCTCTTCTACAGTTTCACCATCGATAATTTGATCGATGTGATAGCTGCCATCTTTCACAGAAAGGTGTACTGCGTTAGTATCACCAAATAGGTTATGTAGGTCACCGAGTATTTCCTGGTAAGCACCAACGAGGAAAACGCCAAGATAATAAGGCTCATTACGACGTAACGAATGTATAGGTAGTACGTGACTAGTACGTCCTCCTGTTACGAAATTGGAGATTTTACCATCGCTATCGCAAGTAATGTCTTGCAAAGTAGCCTTTCTTGTTGGACGTTCATTCAATCTTTGGATTGGCATAACGGGGAATAGCTGGTCGATAGCCCAACTATCAGGAAGCGATTGGAAGAGGGAGAAGTTGCAAAAATACTTATCTGCAAGCAATTTGTCTAAGTTTCGCAACTCGTCAGGTACGTGTTTCATTCCTTTAGCCAGTGTATTTATCTCGTGACAGACGCTCCAATACATTGCTTCTATTTCCGCTCGGGTCTTCAAATCCACCAAACCATGTGAGAAAAGCTCTAAAGACTCTTCTCGTATCTGCTCTGCATCGTGCCAATCTTCGAGCATATTGCGTGAATTTATATTGTCCCAGATCTTGTAAAGTTCCCTTACAAGCTGGTGGTCGGTATCCTTTGCTTCGAATTCTTCAGACATTTCAGGAAGCGAAGCAGTCTCCAAAACGTTTATAACAAGGATAGAATGGTGTGCTGCAACGTTACGACCACTTTCAGTAATGATGTTAGGATGTGGTATTCCATGCTTGTTTGCAGCGTCTACGAAGGTACTTACACAATCGTTAACGTACTCTTGAATACTATAATTGACTGAACTTTCACTGCTAGATGAGCGAGTTCCATCGTAATCGACACCCAAACCACCTCCACAATCTACGAAATCAACATTATATCCCATCTTTTTAAGGTTGACATAGTATTGCGCAGCCTCAGTAAGAGCAGTTTGGATACGGCGTATTTTCGTAATTTGTGAACCAATATGAAAGTGTATAAGGCGCAAACAATCGTGCATTCCTTTTTCGTCAAGCTTATCAAGAGCCTGCAAAAGTTCCGATGCAGTGAGACCAAACTTTGATGCATCGCCACCACTTTCAGCCCATTTGCCAGAACCAGAAGTCGCTAACTTAATACGAATACCAACATTTGGCATTACATTGAGCTTTTTAGCAGCTTTTGCAATAATATCTATTTCGTTCAGTTTCTCTACTACAATGAAGATACGCTTGCCCATTTTCTGAGCCAAGAGTGCCAATTCTATATAGCTTTGGTCCTTGTAGCCATTGCAAATAATGGGTGAATCGCTTTGGCATTGCACCGCAATCACAGCGTGTAACTCTGGTTTTGAACCAGCTTCCAAGCCAAGATTAAACTTCCGACCGTGTGAAATAATCTCATCAACAACCGGTTGCATTTGGTTTACCTTAATAGGATAGATGATGAAATTTTCTCCTTCATACTTGTATTCCTTCCTTGCTAAGTCAAAACAAGACGATGTTTTCTCGATACGATTGTCGAGAATATCGGGGAAACGAAGCAAAACTGGAGGTGTAACATCACGTAATACCAACTCGTCCATTATCTCGCACAAGTCCAATTGAGTATTATCCTTGCACGGAGTAACGTAAACGTGTCCAGCTTCGTTGACACCAAAGTAAGAAGTACCCCAACCATTTATGTTGTAAAGCTCCTTCGAATCTTCAATAGTCCATTTCTTCATAACCTATCTTATTGTGTTTTGAGAGCGCTTATCCTACTATGACGCAGTTGAAATAGACTCTCAGTAATGAAATCGTATTGTTGTTTTAATAATTATTTTTTATATCTCTGTTAAGCTTTTTTGCTTATTCCTATTGTTTCAATAAGCTGTTCTGCCATTGTAAAAATCTTTTCACGACTATCCATCAGAGGCACTTCGATTATGTGTTTTGCCTTCATGTAGAAAGCATTTCGCTTGCTTACTTGCTCGTCTACAAAGGATTTAACCTCTTCAGGCGACTTACCTTGCAACAGTGGTCGAACGTTTTTGCTCATATCAAGATGCTTGCAAATGATGTCGGTAGTAGCATTTAGATATACCGTTTCGCCCTGTTGGTTTAGATATTCCATATTATCGAAGAAACAAGGAGTACCTCCTCCGCAAGAAATAATGACGTTTTCAAACTCTGCAACCTCGTGTAGCATATTGCATTCTATGGTTCTGAAACCTTCTTCGCCTCTCTGTTCGAATATCTGAGCAATGCTTTTGCGCATCCGCGTCTCTATATACCAATCTAAATCGTAGAACGAGAAACCCAAAATCTTAGACAATGCCCTTCCTAGCGTGGTCTTCCCAGCGCCCATATAGCCTATAATGATAATGCGTTTCGGGTTGTTTTGTAGGTTCTCCGTCATTCTTTATCTTTCTGCCTTCCCATATAAAGGAAAGGCAGTAGCTTGTTTTGATTATTTACGTCCGCGCCTTGCTTTGGGTTCTGGTGCGTTCTTTATGATGTTCTGGCACTCCTCATAAGTTAGTTCGGAAGCCTTTTCATGCATTGCTTTAGGGATACGGAAGTTCTTTCCATCGTACGCAATGTATGGACCATAGCGTCCGTTCATTACTTCCAACTTCGGATCTTCATCGAATTTCTTTAGATGTCGCTGCTCATCTTGTAAACGTTTAGTCTCTATTAGCTTTATTGCTGTGTCGAGCGAAACCGTCAATGGGTCTTCTTCTTTAGGCAAAGAAACATACTTTTTGTTGTGCATTATATAAGGTCCGAAGCGTCCTGCGCCAATGACAACGTCTGTTCCTTCGAACTTACCAAGCATGCGTGGAAGCTTAAATAGCTCCAATGCATCTTCGAGTGTGAGTGTTTCCATACTCTTGTCGGTTGGAATTTGCGCAAAACGAGGCTTATCGGTATCGTCAGCAGTACCAATTTGTACCACAGGACCAAAGCGTCCAATCTTTACAAATACGGGTTTGCCAGTCTTAGGGTCGCTACCTAACTCACGTTCACCAGCCTTATGCTCCGAACGTGCATTCATTACGGCATCTACTTCAGGCTCAAACCGCTTGTAGAAATCCTTCATTGCAGCATTCCAAGTAGCCTTTCCCTCTGATATTTTATCGAACTCTTGTTCCACTTTTGCGGTGAAATTGTAGTCCATAATGTCTGGGAAATTCTCCATAAGGAAGTCGTTTACCACGATTCCAATATCGGTAGGGATAAGCTTTCCTTTGTCGGCACCCACCATTTCCTTCTTGTTTTTAGAAGTAATCTTAAGTGCTTGTAAGGTGTCTACCACATATATGCGTTCTTCCCCCTTCTTATCTCCCTTCTGAACGTACTCACGTTGCTGAATTGTTGAGATCGTTGGAGCGTATGTTGATGGGCGTCCGATACCCAATTCTTCAAGTTTATGCACCAAGCTTGCTTCTGTATAGCGACTTGGTCCCATAGAATAGCGTTCGGTAGAAACAATGCTACGGCGTTCCAATATTTGGCCTTCGCTCATCGTTGGTAGTGCGTGAGATGTGTCTTCGTTCTCGTTTTCGTCGTCAGTAGACTCACGATAAACTTTCAAAAAGCCGTCGAAAGCGATGACTTCGCCTGTAGCAACGAACTGAAGCTTGTTTGATTCGTTCCCTTCAGCATTGAGAATGCCGATGGAAACGGTTGTTTTATCTATTTTAGCATCTGCCATTTGCGATGCAATCGTGCGTTTCCAAATAAGGTCGTAAAGGCGCTTTTCCTGGCTTGTTCCATCGATACTGCTTGCGCTCATATCGGTTGGACGAATAGCTTCGTGGGCTTCTTGCGCACCTTTGCTGTTGGTATGATACTTGCGAGTCTTGCTATATTCAACGCCGTAGAGGTTGTCTATCTCTGTTTTTGCAGTACTAATAGCAAGATTTGAAAGGTTTACGCTGTCCGTACGCATGTAAGTGATGCGTCCAGCTTCGTACAATCGTTGTGCCACCATCATGGTCTGACTTACTGTAAAGCCCAGTTTGCGAGCTGCTTCCTGTTGCAAAGTAGATGTTGTAAAAGGTGGAGCAGGGGTTCTCTTCAATGGTTTTTTAGCGATAGAAGATATCTGGAACGATGAATTTTTGCACTCTTCGAGGAATGATAAAGCCTCTTCGTGTGTTGCAAAGCGCTTGTTTAGTTCAGCTTTTACTTCATTTTTCGTTCCGTCTTCGCTTGTTGCAGCAAAGATGGCGTTCACTCTATAATATGGTTCAGACTTAAACGCTTGTATTTCGCGCTCTCGTTCTACTATCAATCTTACCGCAACGCTCTGCACACGGCCTGCGCTTAGTGCAGGTTTTACCTTGCGCCACAATACAGGAGATAGGCGGAAGCCCACCAAACGGTCTAACACACGGCGTGCTTGCTGTGCATTTACAAGGTTCATGTCTAAGCGACGTGGGTTCTCAATGGCTGCAAGAATGGCTGATTTCGTAATTTCGTGAAACACGATGCGGCTCGTTTTCTCTTCGTCAAGGCCTAAAACTTCGCAAAGGTGCCAGCTTATGGCTTCTCCTTCGCGGTCTTCATCGGAAGCTAACCAAACCTTTTTAGCGGCTTTAGCGTTCTTTTTTAGTTCTGCAACAACCTTCTTTTTCTCTTCAGGAATCTCATAGTTGGCCTCTAAAGTATCAAGGTCTACACTCAATTCCTTCTTTTTCAAATCACGAATATGTCCATATGACGACATAACCTTAAAGTCTTCGCCTAAGAACTTCTCTATTGTCTTTGCCTTTGCAGGGCTTTCTACTATAACTAAGTTTTCTTGCATATCAGCATTAGTAACATTATTCAAGGACGCAAAATTAAGCAAAGTTTTTACATACACCTTATATATAGGGACTATTTTTTGTTTTTTTAAGACTACCATTCCTAAAAGAGTAGTACGGAACAGCGATGCTTGCTAAGAGTTTGCTATGGAAAACTGTTCTCATTTTAGCACTTTGGGTATACGCAAACATAACTATAATTTTGTAAAGATAATCTCGTTAAAAAGTGATGGTTACACTTTGACGTTGCAAAAGCGGCTGTTTTGCAACGCAAAAGAGCCTGTTTTATCGTGCAAAACAGGCTCTTTTGGAATGCAAAACAATGGGTGTTGTAAGGTCTTAATAATGAGTTTGTTATGCGATAAGAGTATGTTTGAAAAATATTTACACTTTTGTCATAGCTTTTGTGCCTACGAAATAGGGGTGCAGATATGTCTACACCCCTTCTTATTGTAGCTTTATGGATTTTTTAGAGCGATAGTATTATTTCGCAATACTTTTTATTTCTTCCAACGTAACACGCCCTAACAGGTTCACAATCGTTATTTCGTCGTGTTCAACCATGAGTAATACATATTCGTTTTTGCCGTTCTGATATTTCTTTTCGTATATGGTTACATCTTCACCATTACTCTTTGTTTTCATAACAACGGCATATTTAGCCTGATTGTAATAGGATAAAGCAGCGCTTTTAATGTTGCCGATGAGAGAAGGACGCTCGCATTCTAACACTTGGATATGGTCTAAGCGTTTTGCAATGCGGCTAATATCTTTGTTGCCTGCCTGCACGTTGCCCATCATTTTCAGCATTGATGCCGAGATATACACTGTGGTTACTCCGTCTTTATCGTCGAATTTATCGAAGAAAACCTTCTGTGCGAAAGTGCAATTGAATGTAAAACCGAATAGTAAAAGTAGTAATATCTTCTTCATTTTTATTTGTTTGTTGATAGATTTGTTGCGTTATTGATTGTTTTTAGTCCCTTATTGATAGATACAGAGAACTTGGTGAGCGCTTTATTTGCAGTTGCATAAGCGTCTTCTGGGTTGTCGAAAGTGTCTAATTTCTCCGTATCCGACAATTGAGAATTGCCGTTTTTATCGATGAAAATGCCCACGCCTATCAATAGCAAGATACTGGCACAAATGCCTATTGTCCAACGTAGGTTGGCCTTACGCGCCGTTTTGCGAGCTGTAGACTCTATTGTATTCCATTGATTTATTTGCCTTTCAATCTTGCTTTCCAAATCGAATGGTATTTCAATGGATTTGTTTTGTTGTAGTGCAAGGAATATTTCGCCCTCCTTGCGTAACTGTTTGTCTACCTCGTTGCTACAGAAGTACTCCGTAAGACGTTTTTCTTCGGTTTCATCGGTAATTCCGTTGTAAAACCGTTCCAATAGTTTCTCTGTTTCCTTCCTATCCATTATCGCTTCATTTCCTTAATTTTTTCTCTTATTTTCTTTCGCGCCCGACTTAGAATAGAGCGCAGATTAACTTCTGTGAGACCAGTTTCTGTACTGATTTCTTCGTATGTCAGTCCCTCCACATCGCGCATAAGCATTACCTTTCCTTGTGGATCAGGCAGTGCAAGTATCATTGTTCTGATGCGTTGCCATTGGTCTTGTGCCTCAATATGTTCGCTTAGGTTCTCGGAAGTCCTGTGTTGTATCTCTCTAATATCCTGTTCGGTTTCTTCAATGTGCTTTGTTCGTTTCACAACATAGAATATTCGACGTAGTATTACAATGCTGTAAGCCTCAGGATTGTCTATGTTGGAGAGCTGATGGCGACGTGTCCACAACTTCAGAAAGGTTTCCTGAACTAAGTCTTCAGCCTCCTGCGCATTGCCAGTTAGTTGCCATGCCACCCCATAAAGACAGCGGTGGCATGGCAAGAAAGTTGCTTTGAATTGCGAGGCTTCCATTTATAACTGTTTCGTAAGAGCACTTATTTAGTCTTCAACTTACTCTTGTTGTTGATTATATCGCTAAGTTTATTCAACGGAATTCTGCCTTTTATCAAGATAACAGAGTAGTCTGAGCCGTCAGCTTCAATTATAGCAAGCTCACGAACAACTCCGTTGTCCATCTTTAATTGGATACTTGAAAAGCTTTTCTTCTTGTTTTTTCTGATAAGTTCGCGACTATTTCTGTCGTAAACGCGTCTTGCATGCGATAAAAAACGTCTTTTTGTGCAACCAGAACAATTATCTAAGTTTAATATCTGTACTGAATTGATGCTCTTAAGTGCTGTTATTAAATCGTTGCCATTATCTTTTATAGCAGCTTTGGCAGCTGTAAGCAGCAGCGAACTAATATTATGGTATTCTGCACGCTTATTATCTTTGAAAGCATCAATTAGGCTATAAACGCTCGCGTCAGCCGTTGGAGCAGCACTGGAGAGGTTCGTGCTCAACGCAAGAATAAATATAAAAAGTAGTTTTCTCATATCTTTATAAATCTTTAGCTTCTTCTAAAACACTGTCAATATCGTTCGATGAGATGGCCCCATCTATTATTATAAGGGCAGAATCGTCCTCGTCTGTAGTACAAATGACTAAGCGTCTGATGATGTCGTCAGTACCTTGAGTCATAATTCTGGTTTCAGAATATTTTGTTTTATCTTTGATTACTTCACTGTATTCCCTCCAATTAAACGCTTTTACTGCCTTTTTAAATTTTCTTCTAACAGATCTTGAAGCGTCATCGAAGCTCAATATACGCAGTCTTTCTATCTTGTCAGCCCACTGTTTACCCTTTTTGCTGCCCATAACTTGTAGTCCGAGCGAAAGCAACTCCTTCGGTACATCTACTAAAACCACATTCTTATGCTGTCGGAATTGTTCAAAAAAGCTTTCAACGTTCTGTGCTTTAACGACAATACTTACTGTTAAAAGAGCAAGTGAAATAAAAAATGTTCTCATCATCATATACTTTTAAATAGAGTTTGTAATCTGTTTATATTCTTATAGACGTTAGTTGTTGTAGTTTTGTGGCATAAAAAACAAGAAAAAATGCTTTTGGGCGGCTTTGTCTTCCTATCTGTTTATAAAAACAAAAGAGGGTGTGTCAAAATGAAAATGCCATTTTGATAACCTTACAGTTTGAAACAATTCATTTAAAAAGACCATTTCTGTACTCGATTTTGAGTAAAGAAATGGTCTTTTTTTGCCTTTAGAAGAACCCTACTTATAGATTGAAAGTTGTCAAGTTATTAATTTGCATTTTGACACACCCTCTTTTGTTATTCAAAAAGCGATGGTTCGCTTATCGACGACCCTCGCATTGTTTTGCCAAGATGCTCGTAAGCCAGTTCTGTTGCCATTCGTCCGCGTGGCGTTCGTTTAATGAAACCTTCCATAATAAGGTAAGGTTCGTAAACCTCTTCCACTGTTCCTGCATCTTCTCCGATAGCTGTTGCAATGGTAGAAACACCAACTGGGCCACCTCTAAACTTATCGATGATGGTTAAAAGAATCTTGTTGTCTATTTCGTCAAGGCCGTATTTGTCAATATTTAGCGATTGAAGAGACGATTGTGCAATAGCGTGGTCGATGGTGCCGTTGCCCTTTACCTGTGCAAAATCGCGTACACGACGCAGCAAGGCATTGCAAATACGAGGCGTACCGCGTGAGCGTCGGGCTATTTCAATAGCTGCATCAGCTTCAATAGGTACTTTTAACAGATTGGCAGAACGCTTTATAATACGACTCAAAGTGTCGGGAGTATAATACTCTAAATGCAGATTTATACCAAAGCGAGCACGCAAAGGAGCTGTTAAAAGTCCGCTTCGGGTAGTCGCTCCTACAAGTGTGAAAGGGTTTAAGTCTATCTGAATAGAACGAGCCGAGGGGCCCTTGTCTATCATTATATCAATTCTATAATCCTCCATTGCCGAGTAAAGGTACTCTTCAACAACTGGAGAGAGACGGTGAATCTCGTCTATGAACAATACATCGTTGGGTTCAAGCGATGTAAGAATGCCTGCCAAGTCGCCTGGTTTATCAAGTACGGGACCCGAAGTAATCTTAAAACCAACGCCCAATTCGTTGGCAATAATGTTACTCAACGTGGTTTTTCCAAGTCCAGGAGGACCATGAAGCAACGTGTGATCGAGTGGTTCGCCACGATATTTGGCAGCTTCAACAAACACCCGAAGGTTTTCTACCACCTTGTCTTGCCCGCTAAAGTCGTCGAACTTTGGCGGTCTCAATGCGTTTTCGAACTCTTTTTCGGCTGTTGTAAATCGCTCTTCTCTTATATCGAAATCTTCATTCATACCTTCTTTCGTCTGTCTTTAATTACGAATAAATAGACGTATTGTTTGCAAAGATAGCCAATTAAAACGAGAAACGAAGTGGGATTCTCTATAAAACATTTAGGGCTTTCGGTAGCTATATGCATGTTAAGGCGTACGTAAACGTTCTCTGCAATTCTCCAAAATGTCGATGAGTTCGTCCATTTTGTTGGCACGTAGCATTGCAATACGCGTTTGCTTGAAGTCTGGAATACCTTTAAAAATAGGCGAAGCTGCAAGGTGTCGGCGCGTATGAAGTATGCCTCTATACTCGTCAATCTTCTCTACGTTGATGCGTAACATCTCTTCTAAGATATCAATTTTATCGTCCAAAGTAAGTCGTTTGGCATCTGGTGCATCGGTTTCGGAAAACAACCACGGACAGCCAAAGGTTGCTCTGCCTATCATTACAGCATCTACGCCATAGTCGTCGAAGCGTTTTTGTGCATCAGCAACACTGGTTACGTCTCCATTTCCTATGATAGGTATGTGCATTCGTGGGTTTTTCTTCACTTCACCGATAAGGGTCCAGTCAGCTTCTCCAGTATACATCTGAGCGCGCGTGCGCCCATGAATGGTCAAAGCTTGCACTCCACAGTCCTGGAGTTGTTCCGCAAGCTCTGTTATAACAAGGTTGTTGTCGTCCCAACCCAAGCGTGTTTTCACAGTAACGGGGGTGTTTACAGCCTTCACAACCTCTCGTGTTATCTCCAATAACAATGGAATGTTCTTCAACATACCAGAGCCTGCACCTTTATTAGCCACCTTTTTTACGGGACAACCAAAGTTTATGTCGATTACATCGGGCTTTACCTGCTCTACAATCTTGGCAGCTTCAACCATCGATTCGACATCTTTTCCATATATCTGAATACCTACTGGGCGTTCTTCTTCGTCTATAACAATCTTGTTAAGCGTCGATTTTATACTGCGTATGACAGCATCTGCCGACACAAACTCCGTATAGACCATTGCAGCACCAAAGCGTTTGCACATCTTTCGAAACCCTATATCGGTTACATCTTCCATCGGAGCCAAGAACAAAGGGCGTTCTCCAAAATCTATTGTTCCTATTTTCATACTGCAAAGATACTGCTTTTTATTTGAACTACAAGCATTAAGTTAGACTTGCAAAGATTGTACAAAAATTGAATTAAAGAGATTAAAGATGTTGAAATGGACATAAAAACGAAATAAACTTTCTGTTTTTACGCAATAATATGTATCTTTGCAGAAACCTAAATAAGAGTTCTGACACATAAAACGTCTAATCTGTTTTATGTTGTAATTATTATCAAACAAACTAAAAGCATTACATTATGAGAAAAATCTATTTAATTTCTGTGTTTCTAATGGCGGGTATTGTCGCATCGTTTGCCCAAAGTGCTGGCTGGATATTCCAACCTGGAAGTGAAGGACCATGGTTTGAAAAGGAGATAGAGCAAGGTAGACCGATGGAGTTTTACGACTATGGCGGTCCTGAAAAAGGCATGCGAGGCAATTATGCTTACACTCTTCAACGATTAAAACCACGAAATTCAGATTCACATATTACTGTTATATTCGAGCAAATAGAGTTTGGAGAAAGCGATGAGCTACGAATTTACAACGGATTAATCGAGCTTTCGTGCGAGAAAGACGAGGATAGCGGCGACTATTTGTGGGGTTGGGCAAAGCAAGAACCACTTAAGATAATTAAGGGAACTCCTGAAAAGTTGCCTATTAGAATAAGTTCTACTGCAGCAGATGGCGGTCTTTCGGTTGCATGCTACGCTGCTACAACTATGCCAGGCTGGAAAGCGATGGTTTATTGTGTTAAGAATGGAGATCCAGAACCTGGAAATGAAGCTCCTGCAGATAAGCCAAACTTCACCTTAAAGGTAGATCCTAGTGCGAAGATTGAGTACGATGAAGATGGCGAACCTAAGCCTATGTATCTGTATTTAGAGCTACATGGAATTAAAGATAGCCAAAGTATTCAAATAGAACAGGGCGGGCAGAAGAACGATTACACGCTGAATAAGAATGTAGCGAACTCTGTACAGTTGGAAGTAGAGCCTAATGATGTTATTAAAGTATATGCCGACTTAGCTGCTTTCAAGGCGCAAGCTGGCAAATTGGTTACTTGTGAGTTAGGAAAGAACGATAATTTGGAAGTTCTTGACCTTATGATGAATAAGCTAACAGAGCTCGATTTGTCGCAGCTTCCAAAGCTACGCGAGCTTGCTATCACCGATAATCGCTTGACAAGTATCGACCTTAGCAAATTGAAAAACCTAAGAGAGTTCTACGGCAGTTATAATAAGGTGGGCAAATTAGATACCAAGCAGAATCCTAACTTGGAGGTTTTAGCCTGTGCAAGTATGGGATTGACAGAGTTAGATCTCAGTAATAACCCTAAGCTTGAGAACTTAACAGCAGGAAACAATAACTATGTAACCTTCCCAGACTTAAGCAATAAGCCTGCTTTAAAGTGGATTGATATGGAGAGTTGCGGTATGAAGGAAATGGATGTAACAAAGTTTCCTAAGCTAAAATTCCTTGATTTATCGGGCAATCAGCTTACAAACATCAATCTTTCAAAGAATCCGATGCTCCGTAAGCTTGATTTAGATAACAATCAATTCGATGCTTGTGCAATCAACGATATTCTGTTTACAGTGCCAAAGGCTACTGAAGAGGACGAAGCAGTATTGCTTGTAAAAGGTAATACAGGCTCGGCTACTTGCGACAACACGTTGCTTGAAGGTAAAAACTGGAAGATGAATGTTACTGGAAATGGCTCTGGATGCAACACTGTACGCCTTCGCTTTGAAGAAAACGCACATGGTTCCTTCAAGACAATGGTTGATGGAAATAACGTTCCTGAGTGGACACCTATCGAAAAAGGTAAGGAAGTGAAGGTAGAAGTTACACCAATACATGGTTATAAGTTCATTAAGGCAATGCTTGATGGTAAAGATATTAATGACGATACGTTCAAAATCACTCAGTATGGCGTATTGGCTGCTATCTTTGATGTTGATAATGGCATTCACAACGCTCAAGCTGAGGCTGTGAAAGTGGTACGCCACAATGGCAATATCGTTGTTATGGGCTTGCAAGCAGAAAAGAACTACAGCATCTACGATGTATCAGGCAAACTTCTTAGCACTGGTCTTACTGATGCAAATGGTGAAGCTACAATCTCTTTGCCTGTAGGACACATTATTATAATAAGACAAGGCAGCCTTGCCATAAAGGTTATGCAATAATAAAAATATTGTTTGAACAATAATCAATCGTTTTTTTAAGTGCGTGCGTCAGATTATTATTTGATGTACGCGCTTTTCTTTTTCTGTATTTTCCAACTCATTTATATTCACCCAACTATAGCTTTTCAAATGTGTAAAAATGAAGGTTACAACCTATTTTATAAATATTAAGAAAGAGGAAGTATTGTCAAGATAATTCTTAAAGAGCTTTCTTGTGCAATAATCTGATTTTCAACGTTTTTAAATAGTGCCTATTTTGCGTTCTAAAAGAGCCTGTTTTGCATGGTAAAATAGGCACTATTGCAATGCAAAACAGGCACTTTTGCAATACAAAACAATTATTATCGATTTGTACTTGTGTTTTTCTTTACAATTTAGAAAGGTTTTATATCTTGATTATACTTGTTTGTTGGATGTAAACAGGCATGTTTTTTGTATTTACACGGCAATTCTTTTGTTGTTTTAGAGTAAAGTTTGCAACTTCTTAATAGATTTAAGAAATATTTTGTTTCCATGTAAATGTGTTCAGTAAACATGCGTTCGTGTAATCGTAAGTGCCTTTAAGAGAGTAGGGAAGAGAGGGTGTCTGCACCATAAATTCATACATTTTAAGCTCCACTACCTTTAATTTCCTTTTTCCTATTCGTAGGTAATAGTTTGCTATATAGGAATGGACTTTTGGGAAATACGCTGAAAAAGCATACCTTTGCGACCACGTTGGAAAAACATAGAAATAGAAATAAATAATAAACAATATAACAACTATGAAAGAAAATAGAACAGAACTGAACCGCAACTTGGCACAGATGCTTAAAGGCGGTGTAATTATGGACGTTACAACTCCTGAACAAGCACGCATAGCTGAGGCTGCTGGTGCTTGCGCAGTAATGGCATTGGAGCGCATTCCAGCCGATATTCGCGCTGCAGGTGGTGTTTCTCGTATGAGCGATCCTAAGATGATACGTGGCATTCAAGAAGCAGTCAGCATTCCAGTAATGGCAAAAGTGCGTATCGGACACTTTGTTGAAGCACAGATTCTTCAAGCTATTGAAATCGATTATATCGATGAAAGCGAAGTACTTTCGCCAGCTGACGATGTTTATCACATTGATAAGGACAAGTTTGATGTGCCTTTCGTTTGTGGAGCAAAGGACCTTGGCGAAGCATTGCGCCGTATTGCAGAAGGTGCAACCATGATTCGCACAAAGGGTGAGCCAGGTACAGGCGATATTATTCAGGCTGTACGCCACATGCGCATGATTCAAACAGAAATGCGCCGCCTTACTTCTTTTGGCGAAGATGAACTCTATGAAGCAGCAAAACAACTTCGTGCGCCTTACGAACTTGTGAAGTATGTTCACGATAATGGTAAACTTCCAGTTGTAAACTTCGCTGCTGGTGGTGTAGCTACACCTGCTGACGCTGCGCTTATGATGCAATTAGGTGCTGAAGGAGTATTTGTTGGCTCTGGAATCTTTAAGTCTGGCAATCCAGAAAAGCGTGCTCGTGCTATCGTTCAAGCTGTTACCAACTACAAAGACGCCAAGATGCTTGCTGAATTGAGCGCTGATCTTGGTGAAGCAATGGTAGGTATCAACGAAAGCGAAATCGCTATCTTGATGGCAGAACGTGGCAAATAATTAAGCTAAATATGAAGATTGCCATATTAGCCTTACAAGGAGCATTTGCTGAACACGCTAAAATGATGCAGCAACTGGGGCACGAAACCTTTGAAGTGCGCCAGCTTGCTGATTGGAATAAGCCTAAAGACGGACTTATTATACCTGGTGGAGAAAGCACAGTAATGCTAAAACTCTTGCACGAGTTGAACTTGTTTGAACCTATAAAGAAGGATATCGAAGGCGGATTACCAGTTTATGGCACTTGCGCAGGACTTATTCTATTATCTAAAGAGGTAGAAAACGCAAAAAGTCCGTATGCTCGTTTCGCCACGATGAATATCAGTACCTGCCGTAATGCATATGGCAGACAGATGGGAAGTTTTGCAGTTGATGCACCTATGAAGGGCATTGCAGAACCAGTTCCAATGACTTTCATACGCGCACCTTATATTGAAAAAGCAGGCGAAGGCGTAGAAGTGCTTGCAGAAGTAGACGGACATATAGTTGCAGCTCGACAAGGAAAACAACTTGTTACAGCATTCCACCCTGAACTGGGCACCGATACTCGTGTGCACGAGCTATTTGCTGATATGTTAAAGTAAAATATAAAAAAGCGGTTTTCTGTATATACCATATGCAGTAACCGCTTTTCTTATTTTCTATAATTAGTTATATTTATAGCTAACAATAAAGGCGACACCTTTGAAAGGTATCGCCTTTATTGTTTAGTTTTTAACTATGTTCTTTATGCGTTTACAGCATCAGTAAGCTCAGCTCCTGGTTTGAACTTAGCAACTTTCTTAGCTGCAATCTGTATTTTCTGCTTTGTAGCAGGGTTAATACCCTCGTGTGCAGGGCGCTCTGTTACAGAGTAAGTACCGAAACCTACTAATTGAACTTTGTCACCAGCTACAAGCGCTTCCTTAATAGCTGCAGTCATTGCGTCTAATGCCTTTTTTGAGTCAGCCTTGCTTAAGCCTGCGCCGGCTGCGATCTTCTCGATTAGTTCTGTTTTATTCATAATCTTTGAATTATTGTTTGATATGTTTTATAAAAATGTTCTAACGTTTTTGCAAATATACTCGTTTAGTTTTATAAAACAAACAAAAAAGCAAAGAAATCTAAACTTTTACCTAAAAAAAGTGCCTCAATACCCTTTTTTTTACTGATAATGCAGAAAAATTAGTACTTTTGCAGCTGTAAAGCAGAGAAAACTGAAAGTTTGTCAATTGTAATATAACTTTGGCGAAAATATAAAAGTTGGCAAAGAGCTTGCTAATCATAATCTTAAAAAGATGAACAAATCTCTGTAAACAAAAATAAAAAAAGTATGCGTAATATACCAACAGTAACAAAAAATCTGCTTATTCTTAATGTATTGGCTTATATTGCCAGCATTATTTTAGCACAAAGTGGCATTGATCTCAATAATATATTAGGATTACACTTCTTTCTTGCTGATAATTTTCATCTTTGGCAAATCGTTACTTACATGTTCATGCATGGCAGTTTCATGCACATTCTTATGAATATGTTCATGCTCTGGATGTTTGGAATGGTCATGGAAAGCGTATGGGGACCGAAGAAATTCCTATTGTTTTATATGGTAACGGGTATAGGTGCAGGTCTTTGTCAGGAGCTTGCGCAATACGCGAATTATGTTGCTGAAGGATTAAGTAACTACCAATACGTTTCTACCGAGATGGGACGAATCACAATGGATAGCTATTTGAACCTTTGGACAACTGTTGGTGCTTCGGGAGCCGTGTACGGAGTTTTGTTGGCATTTGGACTTACGTTCCCTAATGAACGCATGTTTATCATTCCTATCCCAATTCCGCTCAAAGCAAAATGGATTATTATGGGTTCTATTGCTATGGAACTCTTTTCAGCAATGGGTACAAGTAACGATGGAGTGGCACACTTGGCACATCTTGGCGGTATGCTTTTTGGTTATCTGCTTATACGTTATTGGCGTAAACATCCGTTTTCAGACAACGATTTTGGTATGAATAGGGGACGTCAGTTCTTTGATAACATGCGTGACAATTGGGAAAGTCGAACAAATCGTTCGACAGGAAACAATCAGGGGGATAGCAACAATGGCTTCCAATGGAATACCAACCATACACAGCAAACTCAGCAACCTGAAAGCGACTGGGACTACAATGCACGAAAGAAAAAAGAACAAGAGGAAGTAGACCGCATACTTGATAAAATTAGAAAAAGTGGCTACGACAGCCTGAGTAAAGAGGAAAAGAAGAAGCTTTTCGATAGTAGTAAGTCGTAAGACAAATACTGAAGAAAAGGAAAGGGGACTATAAGAATATGCCTTCTAAAATAAAAAGTACAATTTATAAGGTAGTCTTGGCTGCCAATATCTTAGCAATAATCATGCTGTTATTGGTCGGCAACGTAGATAGTCTGCACCCAGTAGATCATCCGTGGTTGGCAAATTTTGGTTTAGGATTCCCCATTGTGTTGGCAATCAATCTGATATTTTTGGTATTGTGGATTGTAATTCGACCTAAAAATATTTGGTTGCCAGTGTTAGGACTACTTATTTGTTATGTTCCCATACGCAAATACACACCTTTTAATATAAAGAAGGAACCACCTGTGCGGTCTCTTAAAGTTCTTTCTTACAATGTTTTTATGTTTGCTGTATGGGATTTTGAATCTGAAGCTCACAATCCAATTGTTGATTATATTGTGAAAAGCAAAGCTGATATAGTTTGTTTGCAAGAAACAGATGCCTACGGCAAACAACGCGACTATATTTATAAAACACTCGAAAAAACTTACCCATACCACGATTTTGTAAGTATGACCGAACAAGGATATCAACACATGATGCTGTTGAGTCGTTATCCTATTATAAAAAAAGAACGAATAAAGTATAAATCGAAAGGGAATATCAGTTACGCGTACATTATTAATTATAACAACCAAGAAGTATTGGTGGTAAACAACCATTTCGAAAGTAATCATTTGAGCGAAGCGGATAAGCAAGGATATAAGAATATAGTGCGTTCTCCATTTGGAGGGAATAACACAAAGAAAGAAAGTGAACGTATACTTGATAAGCTTGGCGAGGCAGCTATAATACGAGCACCTCAGGTTGAGGCAGTTGCTGCATACGTAAAGAAATATTTAGACAAGAAGATTCCTGTAATATTATGTGGCGATTTCAACGACAATCCAATTAGTTACGCCCACAAAACCATTGCTAATTGTTTGGACGATGCTTATATAAAAAGTGGAAATGGGCCCGGAATATCATATAACCGAAGTGGAATGTATGTGAGAATAGACAACATCTTCTGCTCGAATGATTTTGAAGCGTATGGTGCGAAAGTTGATGACAAAATATCATCTTCCGACCATTATCCTATATATGCATGGCTAAAATATCGCCCAAAATATTAAAAATAAGCGAATAAAAGCACTTAAATTTTCCGAAATGTGAAAAAATAACTATCTTTGCACGACTATCTGTCCCTGAAAAAGGAAATAATTAAAAATAATAAATAAAATGCAAAACAAAGGATTAGTAATTTGTGTTGCCGTCTTGCTGACGCTCGCAAGCATTTTCTACTTGTCTTTCTCAGTGGCAACAAGCTACTATGATGGACAAGCTGCGAAGATTAAAGACCCAATTGCACAACAGGATTATAAAGATTCTGTGAAGTATTTGGGCATTTATTCTTATCAAAAGTGTCTGGAGACACAGATTGGTTTAGGTCTTGACCTAAAAGGTGGTATGAATGTTATCCTCGAAATTTCAGTTCCTGATGTCGTTGATGTACTTGCAGACCACAAAACCGATGCTGCTTACGTCAAGTCAATGAAAGAAGCTAAAGAGCAGGAAGCAACGAGTCAAAACGATTTCATTACTCTTTTCATTGATGCGTTCCACAAAAATGCACCTGGTAGAAAGCTTGCAGAAATCTTTGCAACACAACAATTGAAGGGAAAAGTTAGTACACAGAGTTCGGACAAAGATGTAGAAAAAGCTCTTCGTGAAGAAGTTACTGCTTCTATTGACAACTCTTACAACGTAGTTCGCAATCGTATTGACCAATTTGGTGTGGTTCAACCAAATATTCAAAAGTTGGAAGGACAAGAAGGACGCCTTATGGTTGAAATGCCTGGTATTCGTGAACCTGAGCGTATGCGTAAGTTGTTGCAAGGTTCAGCTAACCTTGAATTCTGGGAAACATATAACAATCAAGAAATTGCTCCATATTTATCTCAACTTGATCAACGTTGGGCAAATGGTGAAACAAAGGTTGAGGCTAAAAAAGATAGTACTGCAAATGCTGCTGATGAAAAGCAGACTGTAGAGAAACAACCTGCAGCGAAACTTTCGTTGAAGGGCAATAAGCTTGGCGAAAAGAATGGTAACGATGCACAGTTAACTGCTGCAAGAAAGGAACATCCTTTGCTTTCTATTTTACAACTTACACCTGGCGATGCATTAAGTGTTGTAGGTTATGCAAGTGTACGCGATACAGCTGCTGTTAATAAGATTATTTATAGTCAATTGGCACAACAAGTATTGCCAAGTGATTTGCGCCTTCGTTGGAGTGCAAAACCTGCTGATCACTTACAGCAAAAGAATATATTTGAACTTCACGCTTTAAAGGTTACTACTTCTGATGGTCGCGCTCCATTAGAAGGTGATGTAATTATTGATGCTAAAGATAACTTCGACCAATATGGACGTCCTGAAGTTAGCATGACAATGAATTCTGATGGTGCTCGTCAATGGGCAGCTATTACAAAAGCTAATCTTGGAAAGGCTGTTGCAATTGTGCTTGACGGACTTGTTTATACAGCACCACGCATCAATTCAGAAATTACTGGTGGTAGTTCTTCTATTTCTGGTTCATTTACTATTGAAGATACAAAAGACTTGGCTAATACTTTGAAGTCTGGTCGTATGCCTGCTCCTGCACGTATTGTACAAGAAGAAGTTGTTGGTCCTACACTTGGTGCGCAATCTATTCAACAAGGTCTTTGGTCGTTTGCAATTGCATTCGTACTCTTGATGATTTACATGGTTGTAATGTACGACCTTATTCCTGGTATGTTGGCTAACTGTGCTTTGCTTGCCAACTTGTTCTTTACACTGGGTATTTTAGCTTCGTTCCAATCTGCACTTACTATGCCTGGTATTGCCGGTATCGTGCTTACGCTTGGTACTGCGGTCGATGCAAACGTGCTTATCTATGAACGTATTAAAGAAGAAATGCGAGCTGGAAAAGGTATTAAGGACGCATTAAAAGCTGGTTATAGCAATGCATTCTCTGCTATTTTCGACTCTAACTTCACATCACTCATTACTGGTATAATTCTTCTTGTAACGGGTACAGGTCCTATTCGTGGTTTCGCTACAACTTGGATTATTGGTATTGTTTGCTCATTCTTCACAGCTGTGTTCCTAACACGTCTTGTTTACGAGAATCGTTTGAAGAAAGACAAGTGGTTGCACCAGAAGTTCTATACTTCAATCAGCAAGAATTTGATGCAAAATACAAGCATTAAGTTTATGAGTCTTTACAAGACAACGTTCACACTTTCAGCGATTGTTGCTGTGCTCTTCCTCGTTAGCATCTTCTTCGTAAGAGGTTTGAGCAAGAGTATCGACTTTACTGGTGGTCGCAACTACGTTATCACCCTGAACAAGAAAGTCCATGTTGAGGACGTTCGTAAGATTTTGAGCAATGCATTTGTAAATACAATTGGCGAAAATGCAGGTAAACCAGCAACAACAACTGTAATTGCATTGGGTACAGAAGGTAACACCGTTCGTGTTTCTACCAACTATAACATCGAATCTAACGATCCTGCTGAAGATGATCATGCAGAAACAGTGCTCTACAATGCATTGAAGAAGGGTGGTTTCGTAAGTCAGGCAAATGTAGATAGCTTTAAGAATCCAGATATTCGTGAGGGTGGTTCTATTATCAGTTCTTCGAAAGTAGGTCCTTCAGTAGCGAAAGATATCACACATGGAGCTATTCTAAGTGTTGCTTTAGCGTTGGTATTTATCTTCATTTATATCTTGGTACGCTTCCGCAACCTTGGTTTCTCTGTAGGTTCTGTAGTTGCGTTGGCACTTGATACATTAGTAGTGATAGGTTTCTACTCTGTCTGCTACGGTTGGATAGGTTTCTCTCTCGAAATCGACCAGACATTTATCGGTGCTATTTTGACAGTGATTGGTTACTCTATTAACGATAAAGTGGTTGTGTTCGACCGTATTCGTGAAAACATGCAACTACATCCGAAGATGGATTACCAAACCTTGTTCAACGATTCTATCAATCAAACATTGACACGTACTATCAATACATCGTTCTCTACGTTAATCGTGTTGCTTTCAATCTTTATTCTTGGTGGCGACAGTATTCGTAGCTTTGCATTCGCAATGATTCTCGGTGTATTCTTCGGTACATTGTCTTCAATCTTCATTGCTTCTCCAGTAGCTTACTTAGTATTGGGTAAGAAGCTTGAAAATCGTTTGAAGAACGCTCCTGCGGAAGAATAAACGCAGATACATATAAAAATAGAAGTGGCAGATGCTTTATAAAAGTATCTGTCACTTTTTTTATACTTTCATTTCTATCATATAGCTTGTTTCTTGATAGAAATAATGGAAGAAATCCATTTTATTTTAATAGCAATAAACCATTTCTAACGACTGGATTTTATTGATTAGAAAATTATAATTATACTCCAACAATTTTTTAATTATAATTTTTTATTTTATAATAAAAACTCGTCGGATTTTTAATTATAAATTTTTCTTTTATAATTATATTTTCTTAAACTACTTATTTTTCTTGATCAGACATTTGAACCAAGTGTATTGATACTGCATGATAGAGCTGTTTAAAACGAAAAATTAAAGCAACTAAAATCATTTCATTATCATCGTTGAAATAGGAAATAGGGTGTAAAGATGACTGAAAAAGCGTTCTATATACTCTAAGAAAAAAAATAAAATTCGATAATAGCATTTGCAATAATAAATTGATGAAATATCAAAGTAAATAACTACATTTGCAGTTGCTCATCTTATATTTCTAATAAATAGAATAGAAGAGCTTAAAAATATAGAAATTATCTATTTCAGTGTGTTATAATATATGTTTTGTACAATGTATGTTTACAACCCTGAAAAAGAAGTTTCGCTATATATAGGTTCGTTCATCTTCTCTTTATGGCGATTATTTTATCGATGATAACTGAAGAATGTTGTAGAACTTAATAGTTAAGAAAATATTATTCTATAAAGAATAGGATTTAGATAACAAATGAAAGAGAAAAAAGACGGTAATTGGACAGACTGGTTGATAGATGATAAACATCGTTTAGATGAAGAACATCCTTATGAAGAACCTAAGTCTGAAAGGAGAAAATTTCAAATAAAATTAATAGTTTCAGTAGCTACACTCTTTGTAATGATTTGTCTCATGTTTCCAGGTTACGAATGCTATGAACGTACAATGTTTCCTTTTGGCGACCGTCTGCTTGGTTTGGGATTATTTTTATTTACAGGTTCAGCAATTGTATATGTATGTGTAAACAAGTTAATGTCTGAGGCAAAAAGAGAAAATACAGGATGTTTAATAAAGGTATGTACACCTTTTATTTTATGGTTTTGCTTTCTGTTTTTCTTTTTACTCAATTCTAATTTAGGCAAAAAGATAACAAGAAAAGAACTTGCTTCAGTAACAGAAATAGATAATCCTATTACTTCTCCGTTAGCATTTGGCTATGTCTTGACACCTATTTCATCAAGCAACTGTGCCAAGTATTGGGATGTAGAATGGAAGAAAGACGAAACAAAATCATATTGCTTGGTTACCATTTATGAAGGTTTCTTTGGGTTAGAAGTGCTTGACGAGGTTCTGCAAAAGAATATACGTAAGTAATTTCTTATTATCATCCCACGTTCAAGAAAGCACTAAAAGCTAACAAATGGTTAAAAAAAGTGTATAGAAATAAGAAAAAAGAAGCATATAGTATAAACTTTCGTTTCTTAGTACTAATATTTTTTAACCTCCTTTGTTTTGAAATGTCGGAAATTAGGGCTATCTTTGCAAAAGATTAATGAAATAATAATTAAGCGGTTATAGAATTCTAGCATAGAGACTATGTTGGGATTCTGTCTTTTTTATATTCATATTGAAAAGCGTATAAACAAAAAAAATAAAGATTATGTCTTACATGTCACAAGATGGCTACGATAAACTCGTGGCTGAACTGCAACGTTTAGAAGCAGTAGAACGTCCAAAGGCATCGGCAGCAATTGCAGAAGCAGCCGATAAGGGCGATTTAAGCGAAAATTCAGAGTACGATGCAGCAAAAGAAGCACAGGCACATCTCGAAGCTAAGATTACCGAGATGAAGATGACCATAGCACAGGCAAAAATTGTGGATACATCGCGTTTGAGCAACGAAGCTGTTCAAATTATGTCTACTGTACAAATGACTAATTTGGGTAATAACTCAAAAATGGAATATACCATCGTTAGTGAATCGGAAGCAAACCTGAAGCAAGGAAAGATTTCTATTAAGACTCCTATTGCGCAAGGATTGCTCAATAAGAAAGTAGGCGACGAGGTAGAAATAGAAATTCCACGTGGTAAAATAAAGTTGAGAGTAGATAAAATCTCTATCAATCTTTAAGGTTTAAAACTAAAAAAACGGCTATGACAATATTCTCAAAGATTGCAGCTGGCGAAATACCAAGCTATAAGTGCGCAGAAAACGATAAGTTTTATGCTTTCCTCGATATAAATCCAGTTGGAAAAGCACATACGTTAGTAATTCCTCGTAAGGAAATTGACTACATTTTTGATATGGAAGACGAAGATTTGGCAGCGTTCCAGCTCTTTGCGAAGAAAGTTGCCCGTGCCATCAAGATTGCTTTCCCTTGTAAGAAAGTTGCGCAAATCGTGTTAGGCCTCGAAGTAGACCATGCACATATTCATTTGTTGCCAATCAATAAGGAAGGCGATGTAGACTTCCATAAACATATTGAACTGTCGGTAGAAGAGCAAACAGAGATTGCTGCTAAAATCTTTAAAGCTTTTCAAGAGATAGACTAAACCAATTTTACAAGAAGTAGAATAAACAAGCAAACGAGTATATATACAATGTGTATATCCTCGTTTGTTGGTATAAGGAAACTTATGAGAGAGATAAAAGATGATAATTGGATAGACTGGTTGAAAGATAATGAGCATAGTCGGAAGCTGTTCAAAAAATCAAAATGGAATTCTAAGACAGCTGTGATAGGAGCAATTCTACTTTTTATAGCTATCTTCTATGCACTGCTTTTTATTTGTTATCAAGGCTATGTCTATTACGCAAACACTATATTTCCATTCTATTTTCCACTCTCTTGGTACTTAATAGGGGTTGGACTTCTTGCGATTTGCACAAGTTGTTGCATTATTGCAATAATAAAGAAATATAGAAACAGCACAAATAAGTTTGGTTACTTTTTACAATTTGCTTTTGAAGCTTGGTTCGGCATATTATTTAGTGCTGGCATAATTTTCTTTCTTGTATTTTTCTCTAATTCTTATTTTGGCTCGAGTCAGTCAGAAAGTCAAGTCGCAATCATAGCAGAAAAGAAAATAAAGAAATATTACCACCAACCGGCTGCTATTGAACAATATTTGCTCTATCTTCCTCAAAACAAAACATACGTAAAATATTATACCTTCTTGTATTATAATGATGAAATAGGACAAAAATATCAGCTTTACACGCATAAGGGACTCTTTGGTTGGCATGTTGCAGATAGTCTGAAGGAAATACATGAATGGGAATAAAAGGTTAATCTAAGGTAAATATAATAACATCGGGAATGTGTTAATGGCACATTCCCGATGTTATTATAAAAGCTTTTATCCCAATTGAATAGACAGAAACGTTTATTCGCATCGTTTTGTTTACGATATTATAGTTGAGCTTAGATTCTTTTAACGCTCGTTTCGAACTAAATAAATTCTTCGCCCTTCTTCAGTTGTGCTTCGTTTACATATTTTCTTATCAAAGCCGAAGAATTTTCTTTCTTACAAATGAGTAGCACATTGTCTCTTTCAGCTACAATAAATCCATCAAGTCCGTTAAGAACAGCAAACTTTCCGTCGGGAAGTTTAACGATATTATTGCTCGATTCATCGAACAAAATATCGCCGCTTGCCACTACATTGTCGTCTTTTCCACGACTTTTAGACTCGTACATACCATGCCATGTGCCCAAATCCACCCAACCAAAGTCACATTTCAGCACATGTACATCCTTAGATTTCTCCAGCACACCATAGTCTATTGACATATTTGGGAACGCAGGAAAGAGCTGTTGAGCGAACTTTTCCTCGTCTTCCATATCGAAATCTTGCAACGAAGCATCGAAGTCTATCTGTGCAACAGAAAGACTTTGCTGCAGACTTTCCTTTAGAAACTTTACGTTTCCTAAGTACATTCCCGTGTTCCAAAGCCATTCATTACTGTCTACAAACATTTGTGCGAACTCTGCATCGGGCTTTTCTGTAAATGCCTTTACCTTATATATATCGTCCATTGTGCTTGCACTACCTTTTTGGATATACCCATATGCTGTTTCTGCACGTGTAGGTTGTACACCCAAAGCCAGCAAACAATCGTGCGTGGCAATAAAGTTCAGTCCTTCTTCAATACTATTTTTAAATGCTTCCGGCTTCATTATACTTTGGTCGGAAGGCGATATAATAATATTTGCACGGCTATTTAGCTTCGAAATACGACGTGCTGCCCACGCTACACTTGGTGCTGTGTTTCTATAAGTAGGTTCAGAAATAATGTTATTTCCTGCTACTTCTGGCAGCTGTTCACGTACAATGTCGTAATACAACAAGCTTGTTACAATGAATATATTATCTTTCGGAACAATATTAAGAAAGCGATCGTAAGTTTGTTGCAGCTGTGTTCGCCCCTCACTGAAGAAGTCTATAAACTGCTTAGGATACTTTTCTCTACTCACTGGCCACAATCTCTTACCTTTTCCGCCTGCTAAGATTACGCAGTAACTATTATTATCCATTCTTTCCATAGATGTATAGATTTTCATTTGATATAGTTCAAAGGTATTCAAATAATTTCTAATTTACAAATATACAATCTATAAATAAACATATTTCTTACTTATTTATCCCATTTTCGTAAAAAAACTATAACTTTGCAGTGCCAATAGGTTTGTTAGATCGAATTTCTACCGAGTTATACTGAAGAAATGAATAGTTTTAAGAAAGTATCTTTGCTAATGATGATATTAGTATGTTTTTGCTGTCAGGCAAAGGCATACGTTTCATTGAATGATACTATCAAGCAAGTATATTCAAGAGGAATGGTCGATAGTTTAGGCATTATTGCCGATTCAAGTTCCGTTCTTGAGAAGGTAGGAAATACGCTCGACCATATTAGCAACACTCGTTTCCACAAAATTATATATACCAGTGCGCCGCTTATTGTAAACGGTCTTATAGTAAAAGGGCAGAATAAGCATTTCCGTGGTTTAAGAAACGATTATTTACCAGAGTTTGATAGAAGCTTAGATAACTATACTCAGTATCTTCCTGCAGCCGTTATGGTTGGCTTAAAGTTAGGCGGTGTAGAAGGAAGAAGTAGCTGGGGACGAATGCTTATCTCCGATGTGATGTCGATAGCGCTAATGGCTGGTATTGTAAATTCGCTGAAATATTCCACTAAAGTAGAGCGTCCAGATGGCTCAGACCGATTCTCTTTCCCCTCAGGACATACTGCAACAGCCTTCATGACGGCTACAATGTTGGCCAAAGAGTATGGCTTTCGAAGTCCATGGGTGGGCATTGGAGCCTATACTGTAGCCTCTGCAACAGGTCTTATGCGTATGGCTAACAATAAACACTGGCTGAGTGATGTGCTAACAGGGGCAGGAATAGGTATCGTTTCTACGGAATTAGGCTACTATTTTGCCGATTTGATATTTAAAAAACGAGGGTTGAACGCGATAAACGTACAAGAAACGTTCGATAAGATGCAGAAACCGACCTTCCTTAGTCTTAATTTCCTCATCAGTTTGCCCTTAGCTTCCTATCCAATTGGGAAGAATTCGGAGTTCAAAGTATCCTCTGGTTGTACTTCATCAGTCGAAGGTGCTTACTTCTTTAACCCTTATATTGGTGCCGGTGGAAGATTTTCGGTAACTCGTACTTCGGTTATTGTAAACGAAGTTAAAGCAGAAAACAATGTTTTCGATACATGGAAATTAAGCGGTGGCGCTTATTTCTCTTATCCGCTATCAGCGCGTTGGCTTGTTGGAAGTAAACTTTTGGCAGAACGTGTATATTATCCGAATCTACAGCTAACGAACTATTTAATTGATTCGCAACACGGAATAGGTTTCGGTACAGGTGTTTCGCTAACATTCAGAGCCCGCCAGCGTTACGGAGTTCGCTTTCTTTTAGATTACGACCTACTGTCTTATCGTGCGAAAGGAGAACGCACTTGCGTTCATTCATTGGCATTAGGTTCTTCCTTTCTCATAACTTTTTAGGCACAATAGTGCAGCGAAACGGTGTGCGCAATCCATCTTTGAGGGTTGTCCAACGCTTTCTTAATCTTGAAGAAACCTCGAACCGATAATGAAAAACACGTAACATTACACCCTAAAACAAAAGTAGTAACACATCATAATAATCCCTTTAATTTTGTAAAGATAATTGCAGGGTAAAGTCGTTGAATTGGTTTTGCGTTGCAATAGTGCCTATTTTACAGCGCAAAACAGGCACTTTTATCGTGCAAAATAGGCTCTTTTGCGATGTAAAATAGACTCTATTTCAACGTGTTGAAAACAAGATGGTTACGCAATATTATTCCTTGTAATAAATATTTACACTTTTATAGCCTCCTCCTTGCCTACAATACAAACTTTAAAAGCACTATTAACCCAACTTCTTTTAATAAATCGGAGCAAGCGAAAAAGCACTCATTCTTTTTCGTTTATGGTGGAAAAAGCAATGAAACTTCTTTATTTCTCCGACAATTTTTTGTATTTTTGTCCTCATAAAGCATTACCAACTATGGAAAAACTTATCCACTATGTGTGGAAACACAAACTATTTCCGCTGGCACAACTCGCTACTACAGATGGTCAATCGGTAGAAGTGATAGATGCAGGGCTGCCCAATAGTAATGCAGGACCCGACTTTTTCAATGCAAAAGTAAAGATAAACGGAACGCTTTGGGTGGGTAATGTGGAGATACACGATAAGTCTTCCGATTGGTTTACGCATGGACACGACACCGATGCCCATTATAACAATGTTGTATTGCATGTGGTGGAGCATGCCGACATGACTGTAACGAAACAGAATGGCGATACTCCGCCACAGCTTGTACTACCTGTTCCCGAATCAGTAAAGCAACATTACGCAGAATTACTCACCGCCGATGCCTATCCACCATGCTATAAAATAGTGCCCGAACTATCGAAACTAATGATTCATTCGTGGCTGAGTGCATTGCAAACTGAACGATTGGAACAACGCACAATAGCTATAACAGAACGGCTGAAAGCCTGCGATGGCAATTGGGAAGTTGCCTACTTTGTATCGCTGGCACGCAACTTTGGCTTCGGAATAAATGGCGATGCTTTCGAACAATGGGCAAAGGCCATTCCGTTTCAAGCTGTGGCTCATCACCGCAACGACCTTTTCCAGATTGAAACAATCTTTATGGGACAGGCAGGATTGCTGAATGTTGATACATTACCTAAGCAACACCGCGACAAAGCCATTGCCGATGAATACTTTCAGCACCTACAAAGCGAATACAAATACTTAGCACACAAGTTCTCGCTCACGCCTATGGACGCACAACAATGGCGCTTCCTAAGGTTGCGACCGCAAAATTTTCCATACATTCGCATCGCACAGTTGGCGCAACTCTACTATAATCGACAATCGGGGTTGGGCGAACTGTTAGACTGTACGACCATAAAAGAGGTGGAAGAATTGTTGCAAACAAAGGTAACCCCCTATTGGGAAACACACTATACCTTCGGTGGCAACGACAGCAAGCAGTCGAATAAAAACCTATCAAAGGCATCGTTAGAACTTATTATTATCAATACGGTTGTGCCAATCCTATTCGCTTATGGCCGATATAGAATGTCTGAAAAACTCTGCGATCGTGCTTTTGCATTCTTGGAAGCTTTGAAAGCAGAGAACAATCACATTGTAAGAATGTGGAAAGAGGTGGGACTTACAGTGGAAACAGCTGGCGATTCGCAAGCGTTGATACAATTAAAGAAAGATTATTGCGACCGTAAGGAATGCTTACGTTGCCGAATTGGATACGAATACTTAAAGCAAAAGAAACAAGAACAATGAGAAAGAACACGAAATACATATACGAAACCCGTATGGAGGTGCGCGACTATGAGTGCGATATTCAAGGTATTGTGAACAATGCTAACTACTTGCATTACACAGAACATACACGACACCGCTTTATTTTGTCGCTTGGTGTTAGCTTTTCAAAGTTGCACGAGCAGGGCATCGACCCTGTTGTGGCACGCATGAACTTAGAGTATAAAACACCGTTGACCTGCGACGACGAGTTCATATCGCGATTAGCACTTAGAAAAGATGGCATTCGTTACATCTTTTCACACGATATTTACCGAGCAAGCGACGAACGTTTGTGCTTCCACGCCGATGTTACGCTCGTTATATTGATAAATGGAAAGTTGGGAGAAAGCAAGGAATACAACGAGGCTTTCGCACCTTTCTTGGAACAAGAGTAGAGGTATAGGAATAAAAACAAACAGAAACCATGAAACAAGAACACCTCTACGCCATTGCATTAACGCGCACAAGTGGATTTAATCTGCCTGCCTTGCTCGAACTGTACCAAAAAGCTGGTTCGGCAACAGCGGTTTACGAACATCGAAACAACATACGCGACCTATTGCCAGATGCATCACAACATCTTGTAGACGGGCTGAAAAGCATTGACAATATGTTGTCTTTTGCCGAACACGAACTACAGTACGACGAGCAACATGGCATAGAAGTGCTTTGCTATAACGACGATAACTATCCGCAACGCATGCGCGAATGTGCCGATGCACCATTGGTTCTGTACAAGCGTGGTAATGCTAATCTGAACAAACAACGCACGTTGAACATCATAGGCACACGTAATTGCACTCAGTATGGGCGTGATTTGATTCGTGTTTTCATACGTGAACTGAAGTCAATCTGTCCCGATGCACTTATTATAAGCGGCCTTGCGTATGGCGTAGACATCTGTGCGCATCGTGAAAGTATAGCCTATGGATTAGATACTGTGGGTGTTGTGGCACATGGATTAGACACCATCTATCCACGAATGCATACAGAAACGGCAAGAGAAATGTGCGAACAAGGTGGTGGAATCCTTACCGAATACCCCATAAAGACACAGCCTGTACCTAAAAACTTCGTACAACGCAACCGCATCGTGGCTGGTTGTGCCGACGCAACCTTGCTTATTGAATCGGCAAACAAGGGCGGAGGGCTCATAACATGTAGCATAGCGCACAGCTATAGCAGGGAAGTGTTTGCCTTTCCAGGCCCTATTGGAGCGGAATATAGCGAGGGTTGCAACAATTTGATACGCGATAATGGTGCAAGTCTGGTTACTTCGGCTTACGATTTTGTGAAGGCAATGAACTGGGACAACGATATAAAACTTGAAAAAGCACAACAAAGAGGTATCGAACGTTCGCTTTTTCCCGATCTAAACGACGACGAACAAACGATAGTAAAAGCACTACAAAAGCAGAATGACCTGCAAATTAACATGCTTTCCGTACAAACTAATCTGCCGATGGCCCGCCTTATGGCCTTGCTTTTCGAACTCGAAATGAAAGGAATAGTGAGGACAGTAGCAGGTGGTTGCTACCATTTGTTAGAATATTAAAACTACTTTTGAAGAACGGAATAATTTGTAAAGGGGGATAAATTAAGGCATTCCCACCATTCGAACATAGTTTTCCACCACTTCAGCCTGTGCCTGATAGAAAGCCTTTTGGTCTATCTCGCTAGCAGCAACCACCTCTTCTAAGCTGGCAGATAGGTTCTGCATCTCCCAAGTAATAGAGTATTTCGCTGCTTTTCGGGCTGCAATACACTTCTCTAACTCGTATTTTGCATGCGGTTTATCGGTGTTAAACAAAAGGTTAGCAACCTTAAAGCGCAGCCTTTGGCGGTATTTTTCTTCTCGTTGTGTGGCTATTGCCCGTGTCAGTAGGGCTATTTTAAGTTGCTTTTCGGTTATTAACTCTGCCAAATCTTGGTAAAGATACGACTTGTGGTGCCTTTTTAGTAAGTGCCGATAGATGTTAATGGCCTTTTCACGCTTCCCCATTATCGTGTAAATCGTAGCTTTATGACGTTGGTTATTAAGGTTATAAGGGCTGTGTTTTAGCGCTTCGGCAAGAATAGGGGCGGCCTTTAGCGCCATTTCAACAGTTGGTTTGCTCTCCAATTCCTTAAATACTTTGTCTACAACACGCATTCCTAACGACTGAACAGGGTGGCCGTTGCTCTCTGTCATCAGCCAATCGTCGTCCGTTAGCTTCCCTATGACACCCCAATTAGATACAAAATCGAGAATAGAGAAGGTTGTACTATGGTCGTAAACAAACATAGCGGCACGCAAAAGAGTAGCTTGCCCACGCAAAGAACTATCGTCCATGGTTGGATAAAGGCGCATTAAGCTTTGGAATATCTTGTATGCTTCCTCCAAGCAGCGCTGCTGATAACGTAGCTTCATAATGTCTACGCCCACCCAAAACATAGCTATCGTGGTGTAATGTCCCTTATGTGACGCATACATAGGACGGATAGCGTTGTACGCTTCCTCTATTTTGCCCTGTTTTCTTAGTTCAAATACGTCTTTCACTTCCATAGTATTACTCCTTTCTACATATTGTTTAGATATGACAAAGATAGCAAAAAATATTTACGAAACATAATTCCAGGCATAAAAAACAGTAATTATGAATTAAAGATAGTATCTTTGTCGGCAAAATAAAACGTATGAAATATTTATTGGTATCGGATATTCATGGCTGCCGTCCTGCCTTAGAAACAGTGTTAAAGTTCTACGACGAGCAGCAATGCGATATGCTTTGCATATTGGGAGATATATTAAACTATGGTCCGCGTAACTCTATTCCAGAGGGACTCGACCCCAAAGGCATTGTAGAAATGCTGAATGAGCGTGCTAAGAATATTGTTGCTATTCGTGGAAACTGCGATGGCGAGGTCGATCAAATGCTGCTTCACTTCCCTGTTCTTGGTGATTATCTATTGTTAGTAGACGAGGGAAAGAAGCTGTTCCTTACACATGGACACGTATATAATAAGGAGAAGATGCCACAAGGACATTTCGATGCTGTTGTCTATGGACATACACACCTGTGGGAAATCACCCCTCAAGCAGGCACACTCATTTGCAATACGGGTTCCATAACATTTCCAAAGGGAGGCAATGTAGCCACCTTCATGACGTATGAAGGGGGAACTTTTACAGTCTACGATATGGAAGGAAAGGTCTTAAAGCAATATACGCTGTAACGAAACGTTTTTTATTGTGATCATAATGAAGACGAAGAGGGTGTGTCAAAATTGATACATCCTCTTTTTATTCTTCCTTTACCTTGTCT